>NZ_JAQFJM010000002.1:0-239017 GCF_030440125.1 Streptococcus sp. SS4
CGGTTTTAAAAATTTTATCAACTTTAGGAAGCGTGTTTTCATCACTCTGAATATACAAAAAGAGAAGACCTATCTGGTCCTCTCTAGATGTTAGCTTTTCGTCACCCACTACAGTTGACAAAGAGCCGAAAAAAATCACCCTAAAACAAGAAAAACCACTCCTGCTTCTAGCTGAGCTAGATAGCCACGAGGTGGTTTTACTTGTTTTATTCTTGTTAAGCAAGATTTCCCCTTAGAGAGGAATTAGCCTTATTTCACTTCGCCACCTTCAACCACGAGGTCATCAGCTTTAGCTGCATCACCGTAAGTTGGGTGAAGTGTTTTTTCATAATCTTTGTGGAAGAAATTCTCTTCGCCAAGTTTCTTAATGTCTTTATTGATAAAGTCAAGGAGTTCTTTGTTACCTTTTTGAACGGCTGGGGCAATAGTATCTGGGTTACCAAGCGATGTGATTCCAACTTCGTAACCTTTATTTTCTAGAGCCCAAGCAAGAACTTCTGTATTATCTGTTGAGAAGGCATCGCCACGACCATCAAGGAGGGCTTGGTAAGCGTCGCTATATTGGTCATACTTTTGCAATTTGATATTTGGGTAGTTCTTTTCAAAGTAAGTTTCAGCAGTTGTCCCCTTAGTAACAATCAAAGTCTTACCTTCAAGCTCTTTAACGTCCTTAATGACCTTATCTTTAGGTGATACCACACCGATTGAGACTTTCATATAAGGAAGAGCGAAGTCCACTTGTTTCTTACGTTCATCAGTTACTGTGAAGTTGGCAAGCGTAATATCTACCTTGTTTGAAATCAAGAATTCTGCACGGTTGGCCGCATCTACTGAGACGTATTTAGGTTTAACACCCAAGTCTTTAGCCAAACGGTTACCAAGTTCAATATCGTAACCTTGGTAAGCACCCTTGTTATCTACATAACCGAAAGGTTTCTTGTCCGCAAAAACGGCGATACGGAGTTCACCACTCTTCTTAATTTCTTCAATAGTACGTGCTTTGGCTGTTGATTTACCAGAGCTACTGTTACTTGAGCAAGCAGTCACTGCCACCAAGGCAAAGACGAGGGCTAATAGGGCAAAAATTTTCTTTGTTAATTTCATAAATATCTCCTAAAATATTATATTTTTTATTAAAAACAATGGGTTACAAATAGGCACCAAACTGGCTGAAGTCAAAGACATTGAGAAACTCTTGAGCTCGCTGTGTCTTTGGATGATTGAAGAATTCTTCAGCAGTACCTTCCTCAGCGATGACACCCTTATCCATAAAGATAATACGGTCAGCGATGGCACGCGCAAACTGAAGCTCATGGGTTACAATCAACATGGTACGCCCTTCTTGAGCGAGGTCATTGATCAATTCCAAAACTTCACGAACCATCTCAGGGTCAAGCGACGCCGTCACTTCGTCGAAGAGAATAACTTCAGGATGCATGAGCAGTGAACGGACAATGGCTACACGTTGCTTTTGACCACCCGACAGTTGTCGCGCAAAGCTATGCTTCTTGTCCAAAAGTCCCACACGGTCCAAAAGTTTCTCAGCCTCCGCAATAACCTCTTCCTTGTTACGCCCTTGAGCTTTGACCGGTCCCAAAATCAGATTTTGCAGGATGTCCAAATGCGGGAAGAGGTCATAACTTTGAAAGACCATTCCGATTTTCTGACGAATCAAGTGAAAATCCTTCTTGCTACTAGTGATAGACTTGCCATCCAGGAGAATATCCCCTCCTTGAATAGTCTCCAAGCCATTGATACAACGTAGCAAGGTCGATTTCCCACAACCTGAGGAACCCAGGATAACAACGACTTCACCTTGTTTAACATCCAAGGAGATGCCTTTGAGAATCTGATTGTCCCCAAAGGACTTTTTCAAATCCTTGATTTGTAAAATGCTTTCTGTCATCTTAATTCCTCCAACGATTTTCAAGATAAGTAGACAGCTTAGATACTGGGTAACAAATGGCAAAATAAAGAATCAAAATCGTGCCATAAATCCAGAAAGAAGCTGTTGGAATAGTCAGGCGGTTACTATCAATAATCTGCTGACCAACCTTGGTCACCTCTACTACGCCAATCAAAACCACCAAGGATGTGGTCTTAATCATACGTGTCACCAGGTTAATAGCCTGAGGCAACAAGCGACGCAAGACTTGTGGGATAATCACATAGGTATAGAGTTGGCCATTGGTCAAGCCAAGGGCCCTTCCGCTCTCAAACTGGTGTCTAGGTAGTGACGTGATTGACCCACGCACCAAATCACCCATCTCAGCCGTTCCCCATAGGGTAAAGACGATAATAGCCGATAGCTCGCCTGAGATATTGATGTTAAAATTCCTAGCCAGACCAAAATAAACAATGAAGAGCAAGACTAACTGGGGCATGATACGAATAAATTCCAGATAAATACGTGACAAAAAACGTACAATCTTAGATTTAGAAGTCATGACAATTCCAAAAAGGGTTCCTAATAAAAGGGACAGAAGCACCGAAACGATGGAAATCCCAATAGTTACGCCTAAACCTTGTAAGATACGTAGGAAATTATTCCCCTGAAGAAGAACCTGAAAGCCCGAATCCTGCATAGCGTAACCTCCTTTCAATCCAACTAAAGACTAGAGAAATCGGCAGCAACATCAAGAGATAAGCCACCACCAACATGCCTAGAGCCACATCGGTTTCGTAGTAAAGACCAATCAAATCCTTAGCCACATACATCAAATCCGCCAAGGCTACCGCTGAGAATACTGACGTTTCCTTGATAAGGAAAATAACGTTAGCACTAAATGACGGCAACGCCACAGCTACTGCCTGAGGAAGGACCACATAGCGAAAGACTTGGAACGGCGTCAAACCAATAGACAAGCCCACTTCATGTTGGGTCTGACTAACAGCCTCTAGACCACTTCGGAAGGACTCCGCCATATAGGAACCACCCAAGAAAATCAAACCTACCACAGCACAAGCCTCTGAGGATAGAACCAAACCTATACGAGGCAAGCCAAAGTAGAGAAAGAAGAGCTGAATTAAGAGCGGCGTATTACGAGATAGCTCAATATAAGCCGTCGAAAGCTGACTCAAAACCGGCACTCGATAATGACGAATAACACTCACCACCAAGCCCAAAAGGAAGGAACCAAAAATCCCCAGAACGGCAATATGTAAGGTTAAAAAGAATGCCTTCTGATAAAAGGGCAAATACTGTTGAACAATGGACCAGTCCAAAACTTACCTCCTCATTTAAGATACAAAGGGCGTAGAAAATTCCGTAAGACAAATAGGAAACTGACGACGTGTGCTGGCACACTAGGAAGTTTATCTTTTGCTCTAGGAATTTAGCCTGTGTTCAATTCTACAAGATACAAAAGGCGTGTAAAATTCCGTAAGCACTCACTGACATCTACTTCTAGCCCTTTGACCCTTCTCTCGCATTTGAAAAGCACAGCTTCACAAAACACGAATGAATTGCTCTATTTCATTTGAAACGTTAGATTTATTCTACCACCTGTTAGATTATTTGGATAATATGTATTTTTTATCAGCGTGATAAAGAAAAGATATAAATAAAATCTAGATTTCTGTAAAGAAAAAAACACCTCAGTCTCAGAGATTTCTCCAAGACTAAGATGTCTGTCTCCTAAATCATAGTGCTTAAATCAAATGGCTTTCACGTTTTTCGAACATCTCTTGTCCCAAGGCTACCAATTCCTTGATAAGGTCTGAGTATGAAAGTCCCATATTTTCCCAAAGTAGTGGGTACATTGACCATTGAGTGAAACCTGGCATGGTATTGAGCTCGTTAAGGTAGATAGCTCCATCCTCTGTCAGGAAGAAATCACAGCGAGCAAGACCACAACCACCAAGAGCACGGAAGGCCTTGGCCGCATAGGCACGCATTTGCGTCATGACTTCTGCAGGCACGTGAGCTGGAATATCCATGGTAATCTTATTGTCAATGTATTTAGCTTGGTAATCATAGAAAGCCACGTCTTTGACCACTTCACCTGGATCTGTCGTTTTGACAGTTGTATTTCCAAGGATACCAACCTCGATTTCTCGGGCAACCACACCTTGCTCAATCAAGATACGGCTATCATATTTGAGAGCCAGATCAATCGCTGCACGAAGCTCCGCTTCGTTTTCAGCTTTCGAAATCCCAACAGATGACCCCATGTTAGCAGGTTTTACGAAAACTGGGAAGGTCAATTTTTCAAGCGTCTCTGCTACTGCTGCTTCCAAATCTTCACCCTCGATGTAGACTGTGTAGGCAACCTGAGGGACACCTGCAACTTCAAGAATATGCTTGGTCATAATCTTGTCCATAGCCACACTTGATGACAAGACATTAGTACCCACGTATGGCAACTTGAGGGTTTCGAGGAAACCTTGGATAGATCCATCCTCACCCATAGGTCCATGGAGCACAGGGAATACCACAGCGCCTTCCTCATAAATATCGCTTGGTTTGATAGCCTGACTAGCCACAACTGTGTCATTAGTCATGAGCTTCTCGTCATCACCTGGTGTTTCTGTAAATTCTTGTGTTTTGATAAAATCACCAGACTGAGTGATAAAGTAGGTTTTAACCTCAAATGCGCTGTAATCCACCGCACGCATAACACTCTCAGCTGAGAGCACAGACACTTCACGTTCTGCTGAACGTCCACCGTAGAGAAGGATAAGGGTTTGTTTAGACATAGGTATACCGTTTTCTTTTCTTGATTTTCTAGTCTCAGTTTTGAGAACATAATTACTTTAATCATATCACAAAAGGAAGGGATTTTCAAAAAGATTATAGGCAGAAAAAAACAGCCTAAGAGCTGTTTCAATCCTGTCTTAAATTTCGTCACCAAGCTCGAACTTAGTACCTTTAAGGGCACGTTTGAGAGACCACTTCCATGGTTTACCTTCAATAGTGACTTGTTTGTTTTCGAGATCAACTTGAACCTTGTCTACGCCTTTAACAGCGGAGAGTTTTTCAGTAACGGTGTTGACACAGCCTTGGCATTTCATTCCTGTAATCTTATATGTTTTTGTCATTTTTCTTTCTTCCTTTTCTTTAATTGTTTTTTGATACACACCTTAAGTGATGGAGGACATTAGCAATCGACACTTAGACTTTGCGACGTTTGAGGCGCAGAGCATTAAGGACGACCGAAACAGAGCTAAAGCTCATGGCAAGTCCTGCTATCATTGGGTCAAGAAGGGGACCTCCAAAGAGGTGGAGGACACCCATAGCTACTGGGATAGACAAGATATTGTAGATAAAGGCCCAAAAGAGGTTCTCTTTTATCGTTGTGATAGTCGACTGACTAATTTTCAGAGCCTTAACGACATCCATGAGGTTGGGTTTCATAAGGACCATATCGGCACTTTCCATAGCAATATCTGTCCCTGAACCCATGGCAATACCGATATCGGCAGTCGCAAGGGCTGGGGCATCATTGATACCATCACCAACCATGATGACTGATTTTCCTTCTGCCTGAAGGTCGCTAATCACCCTAGATTTCTCTTGTGGAAGGACTTGACTGATAACCCGCTTGATACCAACCTTTTGGGCAATGGCTTGAGCTGTTTGGTCATTATCCCCAGTCAACATGATGACTTCCTTGCCCATTTGATGAAGGGCTGCCACCATATCAGCACTATCTGCTTTAACCTGATCAGCTACACCAAAGAGTCCGATTAACTTACCATCTTCAGCCAAGAAAATAGGTGTCTGACCATCCGCTGTCAAGCTTTGGAAATCAGCCTGTGCTGAAGTCAAGTCGACTTTTTCCTCAGCCATAAGAGTTTGATTCCCAGCTAGATAAGTTTTGCCTGCATAGCTTGCAGTAAGTCCTCGTCCAGTCAAACTTGAGAAATTGTCCATCTCCAACAAGTCCAAGTTAGCATTTTCTGCTGCCACAAGGATGGCTTGACCCAAGGGGTGTTCAGACTTGGCTTCCAAGGATGCCAAAAGCTGCAAAGCTGCTCCGCTATCTCCATAAGTATAGCTAGAAACGAGCTGAGGTTTACCCTGAGTAATGGTTCCTGTCTTGTCAAAAACGAGGACATCAGCCTTATGAGCTAACTCGAGCACATCTCCACGCTTATAGAGAATACCATGCTCAGCACCAAGCCCTGTACCAACCATGATGGCTGTCGGTGTCGCAAGACCCAAAGCACATGGGCAAGCAATGACTAAGACGCTAACTACTACTATCATAGCGAAGGTAAAGGTTTGTCCCATGACAAAGTACCAAAAGAGACCTGAAATAAGTGCGATAGCCATGACAACAGGAACAAAGACCGCTGACACTTGATCGGCAATCTTGGCAATCGGTGCCTTGGTTTGTTGGGCATCCTCAACCAATTTAATGATTTGGGAAAGCAAGGTGTCCTTACCAATCTTTTCAGCCTCATAAATCAAGCTACCTTGACCATTAATAGAACCTGCAAACACTGGCTTACCAGCGGATTTTTCAATAGGGAGTGACTCACCTGTAAGCATGCTCTCATCAATCGCGGAGCTACCAGAAATCACCTGACCATCCACGGCTATCTTTTCCCCAGGTTTGACCACAATATGGTCACCAAGAACAACCTTATCCACAGGAAGCTTGACTTCCTTACCATCCCGAAGGACGGTTGCCTCCTTGGCTGACAAGTGCATAAGTTTCTTGATAGCCTCTGAAGTTCGACCTTTAGAGAGGATTTCAAAGTACTTACCTAGAGTAATCAAGGTCAAAATAACAGCTACCGACTCAAAATAAAGTTGGTGGACGTGATGGGCATGCCCCAAAGAAATGTGATAAGTACCATAGAGACTATAAAGGAAGGCCGCCGATGTTGCCAAGGCTACCAAGGCATCCATGTTAGGATGACCCTTGGCCAAAGTGCGAAAACCATTACTATAGAAGGAACGACCCAACCACATGACTGGAACTGTCAAAACTAGCAGCACCAAGGCATAAGTCAAGGCTGCATGGTGAGGAGACAAGAAGTTTGGCACAGGTAGACCAACCATTGGGCCCATAGCAAGATAAAAGAGAGGAATGGTGAAGACAGATGACCAAATGAGGCGCTCACGTACCTTGTGAATCTTGTCTTCTTCACGCTCTTCTTGGCTTTTGGCTGTGTCTGGATTGTAGACTTCAGCCTCATAACCAGCGTCAGCCACAGCTTTTTCAATAGCTTCTGGACTAACCTTATCCCCAGCGTAATCCACAGACATTTTTTCAGTGGTTAGGTTAACCACAGCCTTGTCCACACCATCCAACTTATTAACAGCATTTTCTACATTGGCTACACAGGATGCACAGGTCATCCCATTAACCACAAAGGTTTCTTTTGCCATTTCCTATATCACCTCCATATGATGCCCACAAGCACATTGGCCAGGCACACAGTCACAAACCACCTGATCCACAGGTTCTTTTGCTGCAAGCAAGGCCTGTAACTTATCCACATCGGTTTGGGTCATCGGCGTCTTTGCCATGAGTTGACCCAACAAATCGCTATGTTTGGTCAAACAAATCTTGTCAAAAACAGCTTCTAAAGCCTGAAAATTCGCCTCATCTTCCCCCAAGCTAGCTTGATAGATAAACCCTCGTCCTTGACGCTGACTGGTTAGATAACCCTTGTCCGCCAAACGTCCAATCAAGGTCTTTACTGTCGAAGCCGACCAGTCTAGCTTCTTAGATAGAATCGCTATAATCTCTGAAGAAGTCGCCTGCCCCTTAGCCCAGAGCACTCGCATGACTTCCCATTCCGCAGATGAAATTGTCAGCATAATTTTTCCTTTCTGAATGTCGTTATTTGTTTACGTTTGTAGATTTATTTTAACGCTGCCATGAGGATATGTCAAGGGTTTTATTTACATTTGTAGATTTATCGCGAAAAAATAAGCACCTCCTAAGAGGTGCTACACTTTACTAAGATAAGATTGAGTTGACGAGGCTACGTCCAAAATCCCTGCCTTCAACATACAAAAATTTAAACATGCCTGGGTAAATAACAGCCAAACAAATAATCATAAAGATTATTGCTAGAGCTTTTTTATTTGATACAAAGAATGAAAAAATATGATCAATCATGTTCTGTGATGCCTTCTCTCCCTTTCTTTTTAGTTATAAAATCATTCTATAGTTTCCAAAAAGAAAAAAATAGTGACATAGATGTCACTAAAAAGGCTTATTCATTCAATACGAGATTTAACCCTCAGCTTAATCCCTTGTAGAGGTACAAGGCACCAACCAGAAGGAAAATCAGTGCATAGTGATTCTCTCCACGATAGAAAAATAGTAAGGCTCCTATTAAGAAACTGACACCTAGTATTACCCTCAATGATACTTTCATTTGTCTACCTTCTTTTTATAAGTGAGATGAAAATAAAAACCAGAGATAAATTTAATTCGCCACTATTCACCCATAGTATAATACTGGAAAATAAGAAAATCAAATCATCCCCAAGAATGATTTTGATAAAAAAACACTCCCCATTTCTGGAGAGCATCGTCTTCTATTTTTCAAAATGTGAACCGAATGTAACAAATTCAGCGACGTCTTCTTCCTTACCGTCGTGGAGGTCACGGACGATTTTTGATCCTACGATAACACCGTCTGATACAGCGTTAAAGCGTTTGATGTCGTCCTCTGTTGACACACCAAAACCTGTGAGAACTGGAATGTCTGCATGGGCAGTCAAGTTAGCCAAGTGTTTGTCAAGGTCATCACGGTAATTACCAGTCTTACCTGTAACACCATTGATGGCAACGGCGTAGATAAAGCCTTCTGCACCATCAATCAACTGTTTCTGACGGTCAATACCTGTAGTCAAGCTCACCAGAGGCACGAGAGCAATATCACTGTCTTTCAAATAAGGAGTGATAAAGTTAGCGTGTTCATCTGGCAAATCAGGAATAATGAGCCCCTTGACAGATGTCTCAGCTAGATCCTTAACAAAGGCCTCAATACCATATTGATAAACTGGGTTGATGTAGGTCATGATAACCAAAGGCACCTGTGTTTTTTGTTCTTGAAGCTTCTTGATAATAGCTGTCAAAGTCACATCTTTAGCCAAACTACGTTGTCCTGCTAGTTCAATAACGGGGCCGTCAGCCACTGGGTCAGACCATGGAATACCCACCTCAATAGCTGAGACACCACTATTTTCCAAGAGAGCAATAGTCTCAAAGAGTCCGTCTAGGCCTTTAGCGTGGTCACCCGCCATGATATAAGGTACGAAAATACCGCGTTTACTGTCTTTGATAGCTTGTAGGTGTTTTGTTAGTGTTTTTGTCATGGTTTATTTCCCTTCTGCTTCAGCTTCGAAACGTTCTTTAACCTGCATAACGTCCTTGTCCCCACGACCTGAGAGGCAGACGATGAGACTTTGGTCTGGCGACATCTTAGCTGCCACTTTTTGCGCAAGGGCAATGGCATGGCTAGACTCAAGAGCTGGGATAATACCTTCTAAACGTGACAGAAGTTTGAAACCTTCGAGAGCTTCTTCATCTGTAATAGAGTCGTAAGTCGCACGGCCAATTTCGTTGAAATAACAGTGCTCAGGACCAACCCCTGGATAGTCCAGACCAGCTGAGATAGAGAAGGCTTCCATGATTTGACCATGAGCATCTTGGAGGACATCCATAAGCGCTCCATGAAGAATACCTGGACGACCTTTGGCAAAGGTTGCGGCATGTTTTTCAGTATCAAGCCCCAAACCAGAAGCCTCAGCACCATACATAGCTACTGATTTATCATTAACAAATGGGTAGAACATACCGATAGCATTTGAACCACCACCGATACAAGCCATGACGGCATCAGGTAATTTACCACCAGAAATCTCTGCGTATTGACGTTTGGCTTCACGACCGATGACAGATTGGAAGTCACGGACAATTTCTGGGAATGGTGCAGGACCAAGGGCAGATCCCATGATGTAGTGAGTATCCTCGATACCTGCAACCCAAGCACGAAGGGCAGCATTTACAGCGTCCTTAAGCACGCGCGAACCATCTGTAACGCTAAATACCTTGGCACCAAGCAACTCCATACGGAAAACGTTAAGCGCCTGACGTTTAACATCTTCCTCACCCATATAGATCGTACAGTCCATGTCGAATAGGGCTGCGGCTGTCGCTGTTGCAACACCGTGTTGACCTGCACCAGTTTCGGCAATGATTTTCTTCTTGCCCATACGTTTGGCAAGCAAGACTTGACCAAGGGCATTGTTAATCTTGTGGGCACCTGTGTGGTTAAGGTCCTCACGTTTAAGATAAATTTGCGCTCCACCAATATGATCAGTCAAACGTTTGGCGTGGTAAAGAGGCGTCTCACGTCCCACATAGTTTTTGAGGAGATCATCCAATTCCGCTTGGAAACTTGGATCTTCCTTGGCCTCACGATAGGCCTTGTCCAATTCAATAACGGCTGTCATCAGCGTTTCAGGAACGAACTGACCACCGAATTTTCCGTAAAATCCTTTTGCATCAGGTTGTTGATATGTCATGCTTTCACTCTTTCTATAAATGCTTTAATCTTGTCTAAATCTTTGTGACCATCTGTCTCGACACCTGAGGACACATCTAAGGCATAGGGCTGGAAAGTTTCCTTGGCCTCTGCCACATTATCCACAGTCAAGCCACCAGCGATGAAATAGTCCTGTTCAATCTGTTTGTTCGCCAAAAGTTGCCAGTCAAAGGTCTGACCACTACCAGCAATAGGAGCATCAAAAAGAAGATAATCCGCCTGGCTCTTGACTTGAGAATCACTATCTGCAATCTGAATAGCTCGAATAACTGGTACTGATATCTTTGGAATCAGAGCTTCATCAAAAGTTCCATGAATCTGAACGATATCTAAGGGGACCTGATTAATCGCTTCTTCCAGTTCCTCAAGACCTGGTGAAACAAAGACACCGACGATTTTTGTCTGGCCTGTCACCCCTTTAGCCAGCTCGTGAGCTTGTTCAAGACTCACTTGACGCTTACTTTTGGCGAACACAAAGCCAATGTAGTCAGCACCTGCTTCAACTGCAGTGGCTACTGCTTCTGGTGTCGACAATCCACAAATTTTAACCTTTGTCAATTTGCAACTCCTTGACCTTTTCAGCTACATTGTCAGCCGTCATAAGAGCAGTTCCTACCAGAATCCCATTAAAATATGGGGCAACTAGGGCAGCATCCTGACCTGTAAAAATAGCCGATTCAGAAATATAAACAGGTTTATCCTTGAAATGCGTTGATAACTCAAGACTGGTATTGATATCTGTCTCAAAGGTAACCAAATTACGGTTGTTAACGCCAATAATCTCAGCACCAATACGATGAGCCACTTCCAATTCTGGTAGATTATGCGTTTCAACCAAGACTTCCAAGCCAAGGCTAGTCGCAAAATCATAGAGCTCCTTGAGACGAGCTTCTGGCAAAGCCGCTACAATCAAGAGAATGACTGTCGCTCCCGCATTACGGCTACGCACAATCTGTTTCTCATCAATAATGAAGTCCTTAGCCAAGGTTGGAATAGCCACCTGTGACGAAATTTCTTTCAAATAGGAAATATCACCCTTGAAGAAAACCTCGTCCGTCAAAACAGAAATCATGGCTGCTCCATTTTCCTCATAGGTTTTGGCCTGAGCCACAATATCCACATCTAGGTTAATATCACCCATACTTGGACTAGCTTTTTTCACTTCAGAAATAATTTGCAGCTTGTTTTGATTTGACTTGAGAAACTCATAAAGACGATAGGTCTGACGCAAGGGCTGCAAGTCTTCCATGACCAACTGAGCCACTTCTTTTTCTTTTTGTTCTAAGATTGTTGGGAGAAAGGCTTTACTCATACTTGTACCTCTTGGAGTTGGTGAAGTTTCTCTAGGGCTGATCCGTCCGCAATCAATTGGCGAGCAAGCTCAACTCCTTCTTTAATGGTCGCAACTTTACCATTGGCAAAGAATCCAAGACCAGCATTAAGCACTGTTGTTTCAAGATAAGGACTAGCTTCATTTTTCAAGACACTAAGGAGAATCTCTGCATTTTCCTTGGCATCGCCACCTGTGATATCAGACAAGTCAACCTTCTCCATACCCAAATCTTCATAAGTGAAAGTGTGCTGGCTGATGTGACCATCTTCCAAAAGGGTGTAGGTGTTAGTGCCATAGAGAGCAGCTTCGTCCATATTGTCAGGACCTGTGATAATAACCGCACGTTTACGTCCCAACTGTTGGATAGCATTAGCAACAATCTCTTGCAATTCCACACGATAGAGCCCCATAAGTTGTGTCTCAAGGTCAAGCGGATTAGCCAGTGGTCCGACCAAGTTCATAATCGTTGGAATCCCAAGAGCTTGGCGAGCTGGACCGATAAAACGCATAGCTGGGTGCATGGTTTGGGCAAAGATAAAAGCCAAACCAACCTCATCAAGTGCTTTAGATAGGGTTTCTGGTGACGCCGAAACGTTGATTCCAAGGGCTTCAAGGACATCTGCCGAACCAGATTTAGAGGAAATCGAACGGTTACCAGCCTTGGCCATACGAATACCACCTGCTGCTAAGACAAAGCAAACCGTTGTTGAAATGTTAAAGCTATAAGACTGGTCCCCACCAGTTCCACAGTTACACATAGCATCTGTGAAGGTCTCAGGCAAGACCGTCGCATGTGATTTGAGGGCACGCACGATACCTGTGATTTCATCTGCTGTTTCTCCCTTAGTTTTGAGCCCCATAAGGAAGGCAGCGATTTGGCTTTCTGAGACTTCATTTTTGAGAATGCGGTCAAAGACTGCTTGGACTTGGTCTTGAGACAAGTCTTGTCGGTTTGAGATTTGTAGGAATATTTCTTTCATATCTGTTTTCCTTTTAAAAACGGTTCAAAGTTTTCTGATGCACGAGGAGATGTTTTGAGCGTAGACCAATCTAGTCAAAAGACTGTCTAACTAGTCTGCAACAATTTTCACGAAATTTTCAACCATCTTGAGCCCATCTGGACTTCCGATGCTCTCAGGGTGATATTGCAAACCATAAATTGGTAGCTCCTTATGTTGAATGGCCATGATTTCTTGATCATCAGTTGTGATAGCTGTCACATCAAAGCCCTCTGGCATTTGGTCAACAACGATGGAATGGTAACGCATGATTGGGACATCATTGTCAATATCCTTGAAAATTAGCGATGGCGTTTCAAAAGTAATATTGCTTTGTTTGCCATGCATGACATTCTTAGCCAAGCCAAGTTTACCACCAAAAGTTTCCGCAATAGCCTGGTGCCCCAAGCAAATTCCCATCATCGGTTTTTTACCAGCGAAATCCTTAATCAAGGCTTCCATTTTACCCGCATCAGCTGGCCAACCTGGACCCGGTGAAAAGACTAGCCCGTCAGCTTTTTCTGCCTCTTCATAGAGTGTCTCATCATCGTTACGTAAGACCTTTACCTCTGTAAATGTCCCTAGGTATTGTGCCAAATTATAGGTAAAAGAATCATAGTTATCAACTAATAAAATCATTGGGCATCTCCTATTCTTGTCATAGCTTTCGCCTTGTTAATCGTTTCGTAAAATTCATTTTCAGGAACACTGTCATAGACAACACCTGCACCTGCCTGAACATAGGCTTTTTGATTTTTGAGAATCATAGTACGGATAGCAATGGCAAAGTCCATATCTCCTGTCGCAGACAGATAACCAATAGCTCCCGCATAAATACCACGTTTTTCCTGTTCAAGCTCATAGATACGACGCATAGCACGAATCTTAGGCGCTCCTGACACGGTTCCAGCTGGTAGGGTTGATTTAAGAGCATCAAGGGCTGTCAACTCAGGCAAGAGTTGCCCTTTAACCACACTGGTAAGGTGCATCACATAGCGGAAATACTCAACCTCCATATACTTAGTCACCTTGACCGTACCATTTTTGGCAATCTTACCAATATCATTACGTCCCAAGTCAACCAACATACGGTGTTCCGCAGTTTCTTTAACATCATGTGAGAGTTCATCCGCCAAGGCAGCATCTTCAGCCTCATTGGCACCACGAGGACGAGTCCCAGCAATCGGATTGGTGACCACCTCTCCATTTTTCACTGAAACCAAGCTCTCTGGGCTGGCACCAATCACCTGATAATCTCCAAAATCATAGAAATAAAGGTAGTTTGATGGGTTGGTCACGCGCAAGTTACGGTAGTAATCCAAAGGATCTCCCTCAAAGTCCGCTGAAAAGCGTTGACTAAGCACACATTGGAACATATCTCCCTCACGAATGAGTTTCTTAGCCTTAGCCACCATGTCCATGAAGACCTCTTTTTCGATATGATTTGAAAATTGCAAGGCTTGCAAGGCCTGAGGTGTAAACTCATTTGGCGCCTGAGTCTGTAGGCTAGTTACCACCTTCCCCAGAGCTTGACGCACCGCATCGTTATCACGACCTGAGTAGATATTATCCTCAACCACATAAACCTTTTCCTTCTTGTGGTCAAAAATCAAATAAGATTCGTAGATGAAGAAATGCATATCAGGTGTTCCAATCGTATCTTCAGGAATCTCACCGATATTTTCATAGAGACCAATCATGTCATAACCTGCAAACCCGATAGCACCACCTGCGAAAGGTAGGTCAGACTTTATGCCCTTGACTGTTACTTGGTCCAAGTATTCGAAAGGATCCTGATCAATCGCCTTACCATTTTCATAAAGCACACCATCCTTGAAGGTTACTTCAAAGACTGGATTGTAGGCAACAATGGAAAAACGCGCATTTTCTTTCTCACGAGGAATGGATTCAAGGATAACCTTGTGTTCCCCCTGAACACGCATATAAGCCAAGATTGGTGTTAAGGTATCGGCTGGTAAAATTTTTCTCATAGTATTTCCTTTCAAACTGGTTTATCGAGAGTAATAAGACTGATACAAGACTCCTTTATAGGATGTATCGGCACCGTTATTGTTCTTTATTCACTTTCTCTTCCAAAGCAATAAATGCTTGAATCATGCTTCGCCAAACACATTCAGCCACATCTGGCGATAAGCCAAGCTCTAGTGCCTCCTTGCGACGGTTAGATATGACTTGAGCCACACGATCACTAGCCTGGACAGCAACCTTGTCTCCCTTGGGCTTAAGCCGTCCTGCCTTTTCCACAAGTATTTGACGTTGGGCCAGGAGTCGAATTAACTGACTATCAATATTATCAATATCACTTCGAATATCGTTTAATGCATCCATAATACCCAACCTTTCATTGAATAATGAAATAATACTTCTTTAAGGTAAATAGACCTTTAAAGATAAAAGTAAACAAAAAACCTCACAGAGAAAAACTCTGTGAGGGCATTAAATCTAGTTTAACACGGTACCACCTCAGTTAATGGTCTCAAAAAAACGACCATCATCTCTATCTCCTCTAACAAGGAGTTGCACGGTAAGGGGTGCCAACCGAGAAGAATATGTGTTACCTTCTCATTATCATCCAATCAGCCCAATGTTCGCTCATCTCGATTACCTACTCACAATCACCGCAGGCTCCCTGAAAATCTAAGACCAGTTACTTTCTGATTTACTAACTATTGTACTCCTTTTTAAAAAGATGTCAAGAATTTTCTGTTAATTTTGACAATTTCTATTATTTACAATAGAAATAAAATATCTATTTCAACTTTTTTCTATTAGAAAGAATACGTTTCCTTTCCTCATCAATAATACTAATCGCTTCATCAATTTCATTCTGAGAAAATTCTGGTGACAGGATATTATCATCAATAGCTTTATACATTATATTAGCCTTAGCTTCCAGTTTCTTATAAATCTGCTGGTCAATATAACCTGGATCACCACTATCCTCTGGTTCACATATGGTCTGTAGATAATAATATCTTGTATATTGGTTATCTTCTAATCCTAATCTATGAATTCTATCTCGAGATTGAAGCATAAAAGTTAGATTAAAATTGTATTCAAAATACAAAGCATCATGAACTTCTTTATGCAAAGATACCGATTCACCTAGAGTTTGAGGATTAGAAATCATAACCATAGTATTACCAAATCGAAAATCATCAATCAGATTCTGTCTATCAGAAACATCCGTACCACCATACACTAAATTAGCTTTCACTCCAACTTGGTCTAACCTATTTTGTATTTTTTTCATGGTATCAACAAATATTGCCCAGACTATGACTTTTTTCCCCTCAGATATAAGCTCTTGAGTTTTTTCAATACCTTTCTCAAATTTAGGGGAAATCATACTAGAAAAGTCAAACTCATCATATCCTTTGGCTTCTTTGATTACCGAGTCAGAAGTATTCTGTAGTCGATTATTAAATATTTCTTCCGATACTTCAAAGGTGTCATCTTGATCATTATCGCCTGCAAACCACATATCTTTATATTCAATCTTTTTGTTAAGTAATTCAGGATTTGTGGACGCTTGTATCAATCGAATCAATCTGGCTAAACTCGACGATTCGTTATAGTATATGGACTGTGCTAATTGTTTCTGTTCTTCGCTAGGTTCTACATCCAAAAATTTATCTGGATCTGGTTTAGGTACTCCTAAGTCATCTTTGTTTAAGCGCCAGAAGAATGGAACTAAAGCTTTATTAATTTCTTCAATTTTCCTAACACTAGGTTTTTTTAATTCATCTAAACTCCATCTAAAAAATGAATTGTACTCATTTGCATAAAGTAAATGAAGAAAGTTATAGATATCCTGATAAGAATTAGGTATAGGTGTTCCAGTTAAAACAAACTTAAACCTTGAATCTTTAACTAGTTCTAAAGCAGCTTGAGCACGGACTCCGAAAGGATTTTTTATTCTATGAACCTCATCAAAAACAATCATTGTCTTAATTGACAGCAATCCTCGCAACTTGTCTTTGTATTTTGTCAACGATTCATAATTCACTAATACAAGATTTGATGTTTTCCAGTTCAAAGATAAATCGAAAGAAAAATCTTTAGAATTTTGACAATCAATTACTTCTAACTGTTTCTTATTTCCAAAAACTTGTTTAAATTCTTCTTTCCAACTGTTGAAAGCATTAATAGGACAAATAACCAATAAATTATCTACGTGCTCACTTTCAACTTTCTTGGAATTCAAAAATGCAAAAACAGCCAAAATCATAGCAGTTTTACCAGAACCTGGCACAGAGAAGTTCGCAGCTCTAGCCATCCTGTATTCGTAGAAGGCTGCCTCAAGTTGCAATTTTTTAAACGGACGTACAACCTCTGAACTAACAACAGAAACAAACTCTTCAAACTTTTCTTGCTCCCCATGAATTGTATATTGTTCAGGTGATTTTAAATAAATTCCTAACTTACTATATTGTTCAATAGAGTACTGTTTTAACTTTAGGTAGTCTTGTACTTCCTCTGATACTTCAACTATAATATTTTTTCTATTACATCTCTTCCTTGTTTCTTCAATAATGTAGTTTATATCCATATAAGAAAATTCTGACTTGATAGTTGAGTTATCATCTTCAAAATATTTATTGGACAAATCTGATTCAGGCTTTAGTTTTCTATCTGAGTTAGTAATTTGTATAGAAGAGTTATCTTGACGTACAATTATATTTCCACTTTTTAAATAAAAATAGATATTATTATCTGACTGATTTTCTTTAACTTTATTTATTGTGGAATATTGCTGGTATTTTTTTATTTCATCATAAACAATTTTTGTAGCATCGATTGTCAGAATATCTTTCTCTTCATTTTTCCATAATCGGTCAAATCTATTTTTGTTAGCTAATATTCGCGTTTGAACATTCTTACTTGAATCCCAAGAAACGTCTACGGAAATACTCTCATAATTATATTCTAAACCATTTCTAGTTTCATTAACAGATCCATTAAAAAAGACAGTTTCATCATCTGAATCAATAAGACCAAATTTATCATGAAAAATCCCTCGTCCTCTTGGAATAACTGCAAACTTTACCTCTGCATGGTTACTTGCAATCATGAATGCCAGATTACCTAACGATTCTTTTGTTTGATTATTTAGAATAGTTTTCCTTAACTGAGCAGGCAAATCTACTAAACTATTTTTAAGAACATATCCTTCTTGAATTTTTTTAAAATCTTCTTCAGAGATATCAGTAGAAATGATAAATTGAGCAAATCCATTATTTCCAAATAATTTATCCAACCCCTTCGAATATAATCCCAGTCCCTCACTAGAAAAATAGGCTGAAACTCTTCTATAAATAGTAGCTTCAGATAATACCGGTTCATAGAATTCTTTAACTAAATTTTCACTTTGATATGTAGGTTGTATTAGGTTTTTAAGTTTTAGAGAAAATACCATTCCTTTTCCCCTTTTCTCTATTTGGATAATTTAAATGCTAAATCTCTAATTTCTTGAAGAATTTCTTTTGCCTCAAAAAATTCTTCTTCATGCAGTTCTTTTAAATCTTCAGAAGATAAATCTTCTAATGTATCTCTGATTTCCTGCAATTTTACCAAGGATTGTCTGCGATTTGCTGTTATTTGGCCTTTGTTTGATAATCTGTTAGTTGTTTGTAATAATTTACTTGAAACTTCTGCTATCTCAAGATTATTATTTAGATTATTTTTTAAATCACTTGCCTTATCTATTGGATTAGACTCAAAAAAGTCAATAATATTATCTACATGCTCATCAGTAGCACTTATGAAATGTTCTTTCATTTCAGGATTATCTAAAATATTATATTTGACATCTCGGATTTTTCTAGTGATATCTCTATCACCAACTTCAGACTTTGCAATCTGGACTGCTAAAATAGTTAGTACATTTTGAGTTATCGTCTCTTTATCTTTTTTTAATTTATTAATTGTTCTTTCAATATCTTCCAGAGGTCCATCTAACTTCAATTCTCTAGCAAGATAAAATTTATCAATAGGATTTTCGTTGGGAGCGACTATAGATAAGAACTTGATAATCAATTTAGCAAGTCGTAAGTCTTTGTTAATTCCCTTAGTGTTACCAGCACCACTTGCTTTTTTATATTCCTCAGGAGTCATTAGTTTTTGAACTTCAATTGTATTGTATACATCAAAAATACGATCAATTGGATCATAACTAACTCTTTCTTCACGACCAAGCTGCAAATCTAATTCTAACTCTTTTATTTTCTTTTCATCAATTTTTTTACTGATATCAAATGAAAGTATAACAGCTTCGAAGTATTGTTGGATTTTTGTTTCTTTTTGTATTCTACGGAGAGCTGTAAATCTACGATTTCCATCAATAACTCTTCCATCTGAAAGAATTACACCAGGTTCTTGTTGTCCTTTCTCAGAAATAGAAAATTGAGTGTTCTTTAGAGCCTGCTTCTTAGATTCATAAATAAATCTTTCAAATATTTCATTATATTTTGAATCTCCAATTTCTGGTGTTAATTTACCATGATTTGATATGTACTGATGGTAAACTGTATTAATACGACCATTTTGATCATTATAGTATAAATATTCTAACGGGAATTTGTATACTGGATAGTCTTTTGGTTCTCCCCCAATAGTCAAACGTTTTTTTAAAGTTGTCTTTTCAATATCTCCATTTTTTATTAATTCATTCAAATCTTGATTCATATTCATTCTCCATCAGTCTATTTCCCATAAATTATTACGGGTACTAAGTAAAGTGACATTATCTGACTTAAAGGTATTTTATCCTTAAGCTGTGAAAGATTCGTATGACAAACATCTATTTCTGAATCTCCCCCATAATTAATAAGATACTTTTCGATTAGCTGTCTAATATAATTAATAACATAATATGGATGTGAAACATCATCCTTATGAAATCCATACCTTTTGTTTTCTTGATTTAATTGATCTATGGAGTATCGCTTAATAACTCTGTCATTTTCTAATTCAATGATTAAGTTTGGTACTAAATTTTTAAGAAGGGATTTAGCTTCCATTTGATTAAATCGTGAAACAATAATTTTTTTAAATCCTTTCCCTGTACCCGCATGTGCAACAACACCCCAATTTCCACTTTCTCCATTAACTTTATTAGTTAAATCAACGGTCATGTTTCCTGATTTAATAGGAAATTGTCTAAACAATGCTTTTTCACTTCGCGTAGGAGGATTATCAAATTCCTTTAATTTTTTACTATCTAAATATTTAAATTGGTTAATATCTTTATCAATAATCTTAGCTGGTAATTTTGGAAATTTTATTAGTTCCAGAATTTTTATAGCTAGAGCAAAAGATAGTTGAACACATACTGCATTTCCTATCTGTCTCCACTTTGTAGACTCATCACCAAAAAATTGGTAATCTAAAGGATAGCCCATAATGCAAGCAGCCTCTCTAACAGTCGGCAAACGGTACTCGCCATCTCCTACTCGACTGTTACTAGATTTATACAGTATAGCTTCTCTAGTGCTAGCTGATTGTGTTGCCATGATAGTACGACTTGGCTTGTCCATGTTTTCTGGAAACGACATCTTTCCCATATAAGGATGTCTCTGTTTTAAATCTCTAGCTTTTTGCCACTGCACTTGATAGACACCTGTATCATAAAAATGATCTTTAAAATCTTTAATACTCACCTTTTCGATGGGATAGTTGGGATCCACAATAAAATCGCAAGATGAATGATCTAAAGGGGAGGGAAAGTTCTTAAATAATTTATTTAGAGTTACTTTTTCTTGTTCTAATTTATCAGGGAAAGGGAAAGTTCCTGTTTTTGTTATTTCTCCACTGACAAAACGTCTCCTTGATTGAGCAGCACCATAATCGTCTGCGTGTAAAATACCTCCATTATACTTGGATCTTATTGCAATAGATTTGGGATTTAAGTTTTGAGACAGAGCCCATTCTGCTAAATCTAAATCTTCAAATGTGTATTCTTCCTGGACATAGTTTTGTGAATTTGGGACATTCTCCATTAACCATGCTTTTAACTTGGAATTCTTTTGAAATTTCTTTACGGCAATTACTTTATAAAAAGTTTTAATTAAATTAATACCTGAATCTTTATTAGCATTTCCTCCTTGATTAGAAAGAGAAAACAACTGACATGGTGGACTGCCAATGATGATATCTGTATTGGGCAACTTATTTATTTCTTCTATATTCTCAAAATCAAGTACACTTTTTACATTATCATTTAGTCCGTGATTAAAATTATGTGTGGTAATTGCAGGTTGCCAGTTATCAATTCCCATTAGTACATCATAACCCGCTCTTCGAAAACCTTCTGAAAAACCACCTGCCCCACAAAAAAAATCTATTACAGTTAGCCTTCTAATATCTTTCTCATTTTTCAAAATTACACCATACTTACTTTCTACTTGAAGTCTTTATACCATCTATTAAAAAAGCCCCCAAAGGGACTTCTTGGTTTGATAAACAACGGCAGGGTGACAGTCCTGCATCTCTTTCAGACCCGAAGGTGCGGCGGCTGCCTCTTCCGCCCTCGTTGTTACTTCTTAACTATATTATATCACATTTTCTTAGCTCTACCAGCATTTAGATAGTTTTTCAGCTTAGAATCTTTAATCACAAACATGGTACGGACACTAAGTTTATCACATAACCTGACCGCTACCAAAACATTACCATCAATACGTTTGATGTATTCCAAGGACTGGCCATTAGGATGGTGCCCAATATAGTCCGGATGAGCAATAATCTCTGGAATCCGTTCATAGGTAGCATCAAAATCACTGAATTCCTGGCGATGTTTTCCCATATGCTTCTTACGTTGTGCAGACAGCGTGATTTCTTCACCAGGCTTGTAGTCCAAATCAAAAGCTTTAATGACTTTTGGCGTCAAGTGACCTACTATTTTCATGCTTCTATTGTACCACACCTCATACACATCAAGGCTTTTCCTACTGTTCAGCTATCAAAAAACTCAAGCCTGTTACCAAGCTCGAGTTTTGATTTATGCTTTTTGAAAAGCACCTTGTTTGTAGCTAATCCAGAAGAAAAGCGGTGTACAGATAGCCATTGCTACTAGATAGATTGGCAAGGTATAGCTATTAAGTGTCGAAATCTCAATCACATCTCGAAGATAGTAGGAGCTGATTAAGAAGCCAAAGACTGAGTAGATAATCAAGGCCACACGCCCCTTATTCAACGGGATACAAGCACGAATAACAGCAAGGACACCCGTTGATCCCATCATATAGTAAGACAGCGTCAGCATATCCGTATTGCTCATGCCAAGATAGACCTGAGACAAATGGAAAATAAGAACACTGATAACCAGCATCAAGGCATTAGGAATAGACAACTGGAGCGAACGTCTGAGGAAATGTTTCTCAACAGGACGAATATTACGTTCGAAGGTTAGAATAAATGGTGGAAAACCTTCGATAAATTGACCTGCCAAAGTCATCTGAACTTGAATAAAAGGGAAGACCAAGAGGTACTCTGCCTTACCAAAAACAATACTGGCAATACAGATAAGCCCCAAAAGGAAGGAATAAACAGTTTTAATGAGGAAAATCGGTGCAATGTGGGCAATATTATTAACCACACGGCGTCCCTCAAATAGAATTTCAGGAATGTCCTTAAACTCAGAATCCATAAGCACCAAGTTGGCAATCTGACGTGTTGCAGGATCTCCCTCTGCCATAACAATCGAACAATCCGCTTCACGAAGTGCCAAGATATCATTGACACCATCTCCAGTCATAGCTGTCGTATGCCCATTGGCATTAAGGGTTTGGATTAACAACTTTTTCTGGTGCGGAGATACACGACCAAAAATCGCAGTATCCTCAGCCAAAGCCTCCAACTCCTCATCGCTGACCTTAGAACAGTCAATATAGCTTTGATAGTCGGCAAAACCAGCTTGATGAGCAATATGAGAAACCGTCACTGGATTGTCACCAGAAATAATCTTAAGCGTCACATCTTCTGAACGCAGGTATTCCAGAGTTTCTGCAGCATCCTCACGAATAGGATCGGCAATTTCAAGTAAAGTCAAAGCCTCGACGTCATTCGGCAAAATCATAGTCTCTGTATCAACACCTGACTGACTCCAAGCCAAAATCAAAACACGAGACCCTCGTGCCTGAGCCTGATCGACTGCTTTGGGATTTTCCTTAAGAAGCATCTCAGGTGCTCCCAAAAAGAGAGTTCCAAACCCATTAACGCTCACAGCACCCCATTTACGATCGCTTGAAAATGGAATAACATCACCTACCTGATAATGATGTTCCAGACCCTCATAAGCATTTCGAATAGCCTGAGCTGTTGCATTTTTATCCTTGCTATGTTGCATATAAGCCGCAAGCAAACGCTCCAACTCCTCTTTCGTAAAACGCTCTGACAGTAGTTCCAGACCTTTAACTGTCATCTTTCCTTGTGTAATCGTCCCTGTCTTATCTAAACAAAGCACGTCTACACGGGCCAAGGTTTCAACAGAGTACATCTCTTGCACCAGGATATGTTTCATCCCAAGTTTAATGACAGCCGTCAAAAGAGATGTAATAGTCAAAAGGGCAATTCCCTTAGGCAACATTCCCAGAAGGGCTGTCGAACTGGTAACTACCGACTCTTGAAGGGAGAGCTGTTTAATCAAGTAAGCCTCAAAAAAGAGCGCAAGCCCAAACGGTATGACAATCTTTCCCGTAAACTTAGCAATCTTGTCCATATTATAAAGAATACGGGACACGATTGGCTTATGAGTCTTAGCCTCTAGCATGAGCTTGTTGGCGTAATTGTCCTCGGCTACATGAATGACTCTGGCATAGACCTGACCACTCACAAGATAAGAACCAGAGAGCAACTCCTTCCCATCTTTCTTTAGAATGTGATCACTCTCACCAGTCAGCATGGCCTCGTTAAGCTCGGCTATCCCATCAACAACCACGGCATCACTAGGAACCTGTTCACCCGCAGACAAGAGCATGACATCATCCAAGACAATGTCCTTAGGATCAATAGAAACAAGCTGTCCATCACGCACCACACGAATCTGATCCTTATTCATGAGATTGAGCTTATCAATCATGCGACGGGCACGCAACTCCGTCATCATCCCCGTAAAGGCATTAAGCACAATAATCCCAAAGAAAAAAAGATTAGACCAAGCCTGAACAGCAATCAAGGCCACAAAGATTGCAAAATTGAGCACATTAAAGGAGTTGAAGACATTACGCCTAAAAATCTCCCAATTGCTGGAGCCAGTTTTTGCTTTAAAATGATTTGTTTTACCGGCATCTATCCGCCGCTTGACCTCCACCTGCGTCAAGCCTTGTAACTGTTTTTTCATAACTTTCATAGTAGCATAAAAATGAGGTGTTTTCAAAGGTTAGCCGTCAGAGTTGAGCACTCCATAACTCATTTATCTTTTTCTTCAAAGTATACAAAAAAACTTCTGAGTACCTAACTCAGAAAGTCTTTTAAATTAGCACCTAAGGTACGGAGACTTCACCTTAGGAACCTTTACTTAAGCTATCACAATGTCATGCTTCTCAATAGTAACTTTTGCTTCGCCAAGACTATTAAATCGAATACCATTTGAAGCTAGGGGTGTTTGAATTTCAGTTGTCATTGTCTTCTCCCCATCATTAACAAAGAGTTCAATGGAGAATTTATCAAGAACAAAATGCAATTCAAGTTCATCAGAGGAGCCAACAAACATTTTACGCTGACAATTTAAATCAGAAGTCAGACCTGAATAGGTTCTATCCACTTCAAGTGTTCCTTGTTTTTTATTATAAAGGAAACGTGTATAAGTAGAATCAGAGACACCAAAGTCTATGACAAATGATTCAAAGTCACCACCTAATAATTTAATATCTAAATCGATTTGACGACCTTCGATCCCTTTAATTGTAACTGACTCACCTTTAATAACACCATTATAATTCACCTTATTAGCAAAATAATTTCGAAGCTCTGAAATCGGACGTTAATATAATTTACCATTTTTAGATGAACATGCAAAACTTGTTCCAAGAATTTTTTAGTCTTGTTATCATCATAAATACTGATTTTAAGGGATTTAACTACTAGTAAACTTAACAACTTTTATATATTTTACACAATATAGGACAGTAAATGGACAGTGACAACATAATTGAAGAGTGAACAAAAAGAGGTATAAAAATACCTCTTTCAGATTGAAGACAAAGTCCTCAGAAGTTATACTTCTGGGGACTTTTCTTGCTTCGAAGGAGTATAATAAAAGAAAAGGTATTTGATGAGGTACTCCTATGTTTCACAAAGATAATCCTGAATATAATCGTCGTCAAATAGGTTTCTATACACCTGATGAACTTGTGCCTAAAGACCATTTTCTAAGAAAAGTTGAAGAAACGATTGATTTTTCTTTTATTTATGATGTTGTTGAGGATAGTTATTCTTCAGATAATGGTCGCCCTAGTCTAGACCCTGTTTTGTTAGTTAAGATTCCTTTGATTCAATGTTTTTATGGCATTCGTTCTATGCGCCAAACCATCAAGGATATCGAGGTGAATACGGCTTATCGTTGGTTTCTTGGCTTATCTCTGGATGATAAGGTACCACATTTTACAACTTACGGTAAGAACTATAGCCGACGCTTTCAAAATAAAGAATTGTTAGCACACATTTTTAGTCATGTGCTTCATCACGTTTTGGAGGCGGGGCTCATTGATCCCTCAGAAATCTTCATCGATGGGACACATATCAAGGCAGCTGCTAATAATCATAAGTACAAAAATGTTGTTGTTGATCAAAAAGCTAAATTCATGAGTGAACAACTGGATGTTGAGATTAATTTAGACAAGAAGAAGCATGCAAAAAAGTTCTTAAAGCCCGCCAAAAAAGGCGAGGCTAAATCTAAGAAACAATCAACGACTGATCCAGATAGTGGTTGGTTTCACAAGGGAGAACACAAGGAAGTCTTCGCTTATAATGCTCAGGTAGCTTGTGATAAACATGGTTGGGCCTTGGCTTATACAGTTGAAGCAGGTAACATCCATGATAGTCAGGCCTTTCCTGCTCTTTTCGCCAAGTTAGAACCCTTCTCCCCTGAATTCATTATTGCGGATTCAGGCTACAAAACACCTAGTATTGCCAAGTTTCTTTTAGAAAAAGGTATTACGCCAGTATTTCCTTACACTAGGCCAAGAGGTAAGAGAGGCTTTCTACGTCCTAGAGACTTTGTCTATGACGAGCATTTTGATTGCTATCTTTGTCCAGAGAACCAGGTATTAACTTACCGTACAACGACACGTGAAGGTTATAGAGAATATAAAAGTAATCCCAAAATTTGTAAGAACCTGTCCCTTGTTAGCGATTTGTACTGAAAATCGCCAGCACCAAAAAGTTGTTGTGCGTCATATTTGGAAAGATGCCTTAGACATCTGTGAAGATATCCGTCATCAAAGTGGGATGAAGGAACGGTACCAACACCGGAAAGAAACGATAGAACGTTTATTCGGAACAGCTAAAGAATATCATAACTTGCGTTATACCAGAGAAAAAGGAAAGTCCAAAATGGAAGATAAGGTTGGGCTTACTTTGGCATGTCTAAATATCAAAAAATTGGTAAAAATGATGGTAGGGAAGACCTGTTATTTTATCCAAATACCTCAATATTATTGGATTATGGGAGAATTAAGTGTGAATATAAAAAAAGACAAACATCAAAAACGATGTTTGTCTTCATTCTGAATCAGAATTTTAATAGGAATTCTGATTTTTTTTATGCAAATCCATTTAAAAGCCAAAGGGTGTTTAATTATTATTTATTAAAATATAGATAAATATCATTTGATTAGTATTTGTTAAGTAGGAGTGTTTAATTCAAACGACTTCATTATAATGGTTGTCACATACATTAAAATAATAAAAAAATTAAAAAAGTTTGAAAAATAAAAATAACATGTTATAATTATAGCGTCTATATGAATAGGGAATATTGGTAGTAGTAACTTGAAGCCAACTTGATTGTAATCTTTCAACTCTTTTGGGGAGAGTTTTATACGATTACGTGTTGGTGCTTGGTACTATATGATATGGTATTGGGATAGGGTTATCATACCGATATTTTGATTTGTAAGATAGGGATAGAGCGTAAGTAAAGGGGACGCTCTTTAAAATGGGGAGAAGTTTTTATGAAATATATGTAAATTAGCAATACTGCTGGATTCAAAAACACTTTTATTAGCAAAGCGTTTTTTCTCCTGCAGTTTTTTTATTTATTAAATAGTGTATTTTTAAATTCGGGGGAGAAGACTAGAAAATCTCAAAACAATTGATATCCTTGGATGATATGACTTAGTTTTCTTGTCTTACTTCTTGAATTTTATACGTAATGATAGTCTTTTTATTGAGACCTTTTTCTTTATCTACTTTACATCATTTGCAAAACAAGACCAATAGCGAGGGCATTCCCTTTAATGCTTTTGGAGAAAGGATAACTCATTTTCCTTTTTATTGGGGATAATAAAGTGATAATGTAGAGTCTTATTTGTCAATATTATATTGATTTCGTATAGGTCATAGGGGGGATCTTATGGGAAAATTAAATATTATGGTTGTCTTTGGGACAAGACCAGAGGCAATTAAGATGGCGCCGTTAATTCTTGAGTTGAAAAAACATCAAGAAACCATTAATACTATTACAGGACGTTTTGTTACAGACAGTTTGGATGCTGAAGGTATTAAAACTACTTAGAATGGTGAGGCTGTAATGGTATTAGGAAAAGTAAGTGATTTTTTAATCAAGTATCAAAGATTGTTAACGTACTTAAGTATTTTTGCTGCGTTAATGTTATTAATGCGCTTAGTGTATGATGATGTTTTGATTGACCGTGATAATCCCATCGTTTTAGCAATCTATATAGGAATACTAGTTCTTTGGACCCTAGCATCTTACCTTAATCGAGGACAGCATATGCTATCCCACTTTATCTTACAGAGTTCGAAACTTATTAACGTCTATGCTGTAGACTTAGATTATCGTTTTATTGCGGTTAATAAGAATGATATTCGGCTCATGGAAGAAATCTTTTATTTCACTCCCAAAATTGGTGACTTTCCAATGAATTATCTTAATAGTGAAGATGCTGCGCGTTTAAAAGCAAATGTTGATCGTGCGAAAAAGGGTGAAACATTTATATTTATGGATACTATTAAGACAGGCGACAAAACGCTTTACTGGCAAAATATGTATTCTCCCATTTATAACAATCGCCAAAAAGTGATTGGTGTTTCTTGTTTTGTTCTTGATGTTACAGAGCAGAGACTTCATGAACTTGAAATACAGAGGATGGCATACGAAGATGTTTTAACACGGGTTCATAATCGACGATATATTGAGCTTGCTTTTGAGGAATGTCTGACACGTAAAGAAGAACAAATTACGGTTATTATATCTGATTTGGATAAATTCAAGAAAGCAAATGATACCTTTGGACATGCTACGGGAGATAAGATTCTAATTGAATTTGGTGATATTTTAACGAAGATAATGCCTGAAAGTGCTGTAATAGCAAGGTTAGGTGGAGATGAATTTGCGGTTTTACTCCCTGGAGTTTCTGAAAATCAAGCTGAATTTTTAATAAAACTTGTTCAAGCAGAAATGACTCTCAAAGATATGGGGATTACAGCATCTTTAGGTGCTTATACGAACTCTTATCAATCACATAAAAACTTCGTTGATTTTTTTGCAATAGCTGATAAGAAAATGTACGAAATTAAAAGTCAGAAAGGAGAACATCAATGATGTTTCAAGATGTTGTTATTGTCATTCCTGCCTATGAACCTGATGACCGTTTGTTGGAACTTTTGAAAAATATTCGGGATAAGGAAAATCAAATGTTTGACATTATTCTAGTCGATGACGGTAGTGGAGCTAATTTTGCACCGTTATTTGCAATAGCGCAGAGTAACTATGCTTGTCATTTGCAAAGACATGCTGATAATAAAGGAAAAGGTCGTGCTTTAAAAACGGCTATTTCATATATTTTGGACAATTTTCCTAATGCCAAAGGAATTGTGACGATTGATTCTGATGGTCAACACACCTACGAAGACATGATGAAATGTTTGGCTGAATTTTTGCAACATCCTGATCGTTTGGTGCTGGGTGTTAGAACATTTGAAAAATCTGTTCCTTTACGTAGTAAATTTGGAAATTTATTGACAAGAGACGTCTTGGGGGCTATGACAGGTGTGAACGTTTCTGATACGCAAACGGGACTTCGTGTGATTCCTATGTCATGGTTGCCAAAACTCTTAACCGTGGAGGGTGAACGGTATGATTTTGAGATGAATATGTTACTTGAGGCAAAAGAGGACAATATTCTGATTTGTGAAGTTGGCATTGCAACGATTTATTTGGATGAAAATCAGTCGTCGCATTTTGATGTGATTCGTGACTCGATTAGAATTTACAAGGTTTTCTTCAAGTACATTTTTTCATCATTGTTTTCCTTCTTGGTTGATATTGTTGCTTTTACGATTTTAATTTCTTTGTTTAATGGATTGAGTTTTAGTGCGGTGACGTTAGCTTCGATTTTAGCGCGTGTGATATCATCTGTTGTTAATTTCACCTTGAATCATAAGGTGGTCTTTAAACAAGGTCAATCAAATAGTGCGATAAAATACTTCACTTTGGTGGTAGTACAGATTGTTTTGTCAAGTTTATTGGTAACAGTTCTAGGAAATGCCTTGACGACGCTGTCAATTTCATTGGTGAAGATTTTAGTTGACGCTACACTTTTCATTGTCAGTTATTTTGTGCAAAAACATTTGATTTTTAGTGGAGGTGAGAATGAAGACTAGTAAGAGGATACTCTATTTCGTTGCATTTGTAACGACTGCCTTTTATTTAACTTGGCGTTTGGTGGCGACTATTCCGTGGCATGATTCATGGTTTGCGCTGATCTTTGGGATTTTATTGTGGGGAAGTGAGGTAGTTTCAGCCATTACAGGCTACATTCTCATTTGGAATAAGCAAAAGGACTTTGAGCTTGAAAAGCCTGAGATTGCTAAGGAGCGTTACCCAGATGTGGATGTTTTGATTGCAACGCATAATGAGGATCCAGAGTTGCTTTATAAGACGATTAATGCCTGCACTTTTATGGAATATCCTGATAAGTCTAAGGTGCATATCTACGTCTGTGATGATACCAATCGTCTAGAAGTTGCCAAATTGGCTGATGAGCTTGGTGTTGGTTATTTTGGTTTGGCGGATAATAAAGATGCCAAATCAGGAAACTACAATAATGCTTTACGTCAGACGTCATCACCTTTGGTGGCGACATTTGATGCGGATATGATTCCTTATCGTGAATTCCTGTTGGAAACTGTGCCTTATTTTGTTGAACAAGTTGAGGCTTATGAAAATGGTGACGATTATGATAAGTCAAAAGTTGGTTTGATTCAAACGCCACAAAGTTTTTACAATGCTGATATTTTCCAATTTAACTTGTTTTCAGAATCAACCTTACCAAACGAACAAGATTTCTTTTCCAAAGAAATTAATGTTTTCAATAATTCGCACGGTGCAGCGCTTTATACGGGGTCTAATACGCTTATTTTCCGCAAGGCGATTGAAGATGTTGGTGGTTTTCCGACAGATACCATTACGGAGGATTTCGAGCTAGGTGTTCGGATAAATGCGGCTGGTTATGTAAATTATTCGACGAAAAGTCCAATGGCTAGCGGGTTAACGCCAACAGATTTGAAGAGTGTCATCAAACAGCGCGTGCGCTGGGGACGTGGCGTTATTCGCAGTAGCTACAATATGAATATCTTCTTTAATCCCAAATTGACAATGGGGCAAAGAATTGTTTATATTAATGGCTATCTTTATTGGTGGTCTTTCTTTAGACGGTTATTGTATATCTTGGCACCGATTTTATTTACGGTTTTCCATGTGCGTGTGGTGGTGTCAAATATCTGGCTACTGTTCCTATTCTGGTTGCCAAGTTTCGCCTTGACACGCTTGTCAATGCGAGAAGTCTCAAAAAAATACCAAACACAGGTTTGGGGAGAAATTGTGGAAACGATTTTTGCTCCGTATTTGTTTATTCCCATGATGCTGGAGTCCTTTGGCATTAGCAATAAAAAATTTAAGGTGACACGTAAGGGAAATTATACGTCGTGGACGTTGTACCTTTATGCGCTTCCTTATCTTGTTTTATGGGGATTAGCCGTTTATGGTTTGGTGACTTTTAACTATGGAAAATTTGGTTCAGAGCTTTTTTATGGAAGTATCATCAGTTTTTGGTTGATTTATCATATCATCAATTTGACCTTTGCGATTTTCTGTGCGCTTGGTCGTCCGATTTATCGCTCAAGTGAGCGTTTTACTGTTGATGAAGCTATGGTTATTGAGGTTGATGATGATTCTTACCAAGTGAGAGTCTGTGATATTTCAGAAACGGGGATTTCATTCTATACGGATTTACCATTGTATTTGCCGAAAGAAAAAGAACTGACGCTTAATTTGCAATCACGTAATTACCATGCGAGGGTAAAAGGTCATGTTGTTCGTGTTTTTGCGATTGATAATGGTTGGCGCTACGGCGTTCAATTTTCAGAAGTTCCTGAAGCTGATAAGCGCGAATTTTATCAGTACATTTATGACCGCATTAATCACAATCTTCCGAAGAAAAAAGACCCTTGGATGACAACATGGGATGATTTATTTGAGAACTTTAGTCAACGTTTCCAAAATAATGAACGTCCTGTTTCAGCCTATGACCAAGTAGCTTTTCCGAAAGTTCGTGTCAATGAAGAGGTTCAGGTTGCTGGAAAAAAATGCCAGCTTAGAAAGACAGATTATTATTACATGACATTTTCTGGAGAATTGACAAATCCTAAAAAAGAACCGAATGTCGCATTTACCTACAAAGATTTGCCAATTCAGTTGACTTTTGTGTCCTATGATACTGATAGAGACGAATCGCTTTATCGAGTTACCAATTTAGCGGATTTGGATAGCTTACCTGCTTTTAAAGCCTTAGCAAATGAATGGAGAGGGAGAGTATGATTAGTATTGCTAGATTACTGTTGTTCTTTGTGATTACCATGGGGTACAATGCCTTTTTCCGTAATACTGTGAAGATGAATCGCCGTCTGACATGGGTGTTTACATTTTCAGTCATTACATTGGTATTGTACCTTGGTAGTTTGTTAGGCTTTATGTTGCAGACCGTGTATGCCATTTCTGTTTTGGGCTGTCTTTTGAGTCTTTATTATCTTTGGGCGGTATGGAAAAAGAAATATCGCTTTAGGAGACTTGATTATATTTCGCTTGGAATGATGGCTTATTTGCTTTTGTTTGGAATAACGCTCTGGCATTCACCGCTTTTACATTATGATAATTTTACGCATTGGGCAACGATTGTAAAATTTTTCCATATCAATAATGCTTTGCCAACACAGCAGGATACGATTATTAGTTATTATACCTATCCTGTTGGAAGTTCACTTTTCATTTATTTTTTCACGACTATCGTAGGCTTTTCAGAAGGTAGTATGTTGGTCGGGCAATTCTTCTTGATTGCTTCCAGTCTTTATGCCATGTTTGCGGCACTTCGTGATGATCGACGTGTCTTAATGGTTAGCATGATTTTTGCTTCGTTTGCTGTTTTTAATACGTTCAACGTTGCTATTCGATTAAATAATTTGCTAGTTGATTTTCTGCTTCCGGCCTTGGCCTTGGCAGCCATAGCAGGTTGTTTTGTCTATCGTAATCGTTTCTGGTTTTTGTCGCTAAATACGGCGGTAATTCTTGGATTATTAAGTATCGTCAAAGTAAGTGGATTTTTCTTTGTCGCTCTCGTTTTAGTAGTTTATGTGGTTTGTATTGTGCGTTTACTTGTTCGTAAAAGAGCACGTTTAAAAGCACTAGTGCTGCTCATAATGACCTTGCTAGTCAGCTGTCTTCCTTTTGTTATTTGGCAAAAGCATGTGACGGATAATTTCCCAAATGCCTCAAGTGCCAAGCATGCGGTGTCCATGTCAGAACTTGGTCAGGTATTGACTGGAAATCTGTCAGGCGTCCCACAAAAAATTATCACTCTTTTTGTCAAATCGGTGTTTACTTTTGACAGTTTGGCAAGCAATGGAATTTTGATAATCAATCTGATTATGATGATTGCCTTTATTGTGATTGGCATTCGTTTGAAATATAAGAAATTTGTCTTGTTGACTTGGGGATTTGTTGATATTTCGATTGTGACTTACTATATTGGCATTTTACTCATGTATCTGACAGCAATGCCGACTGATGAAGCGTTAGAATTAGCAGGATTTGAGCGCTATGCTTCGAGCATCGTTATCTTTGCTTTTGGTTGTTTGACCATGGCTTTAGCATGGGTAATGGACAAGTGTCTGTATGAAAAAATCATTAGTAAACGTAATGCTAGGTCTTACAAGAGCTTATTTAATAAACACTTGTACCAATACGCGAGCCTTGTTTTGACAGTTTATGCCATTGGAATGTTCTTGTCAGAAAATAATAGCATTGTTTACAATAACAATCAGGAAACAAACGAGGTCGCAAAAGAAATTCGTCAGTTTACTGGAAGTCAGAGTAATTCGTCAACGGATAGAATTTTGGTTGTAACAGCAGATAAGGAGAATGTAGATAATTATTTTGCCCAATATGCTAGTCGTTATTATCTGTGGGATGTCAATGTTGATGCCAGAGAAAATTTTGTGTCGGTTGACCAAAAATTTTTAGATTTAATGGCATCATACAGCGACAGCGCAACAAGTTATTACCTCAGCAATGAAAATATCGATACTAGAGATGGTTCCAATTTAACAGACGATGACTTTATTGCACTCTTAAAAACGTATGACGAAGTCTTGATTTTAGATGACCATTATACGTTTAATGCCTTGACGAAAAAACTATTTGGTCGGACATATTCCCCAGGATTGTATAAAGTATCAGATATTCTTGCTGGAAAAGGGTAAGTTTTCTAGCTTTATCAAGCACAAGTCTTGATATTTCAAATAAAATATGCTATTACAACAAAAAATATGTAGAAGGAGGCGGAGTTTGTGACTTCGCCTCTTGTGGTGCTCAAAAGACTTTCTTGAACATTGGAGAGGAGGTTAAGATAAGTCCGTTTAAATTATCTAATCTACTCATCATACAAATCGAGCTCCTTAAAGGATGCAATCCACGTTCCACACACTCAACACTAGTATAGAAAGATCTCATATCCACAAAAGCAATATCAGATTTTGGTTCCCGTGAACAATCAAAATAGCCCATTATCTATATCTTTTATAGTTGTTTTCCCAATATTCCCTTTCACCTTTTCCTATGCCTTCTGGTAATTGCTTCAAACATTGTCCCATACTTTGATATTTAACAATTTCAGTTATTTCAGCCAAAGAAAGTCGATGAGATGCTCTGCTAAAGTCCGTATCGAAGTAATCAACCTCTTCTATTTCAACTAAAATCTCATAATTTTGATCAAGATAATATTTAATTTCAGATGGTACTAACTTCTCTGATTCTTTAAAAAACAAATGAATATGGCCGATTGAAGACAACAATCGTTCTCTGATATTAGTTGATTTTCCAATATAAAAACAGACTTTTTCATCTTCTAAAATGGCAAAAAACTTATATATGCCCACAATATCTTTTCCCAAAATTTCTGAGGGGATAGTGATATTCCTCATTTTAGCTTTTTCTAATTTTGCTTTATACGTCATTCCCATGGTATTCTCCTAACTTACACCTCTAATGGCATAAAGTCTCCTACAATTTTACCCACAATACGAGGGTTTTCATCATAAGAAATATAGATGTCCTTATAAGCCTTGTTAATAGAAACTAGGCGTAGCCCCTCTTCTTCACGGTAGACTTTCTTGATAAAGGTCTGAGAGTTCCACACTACCGCATAGACTGCCCCATCATAATCAAAACCTGTTTCACGAATAAGAGCTACTGAATCGTTATGATATTTGGGTTCCATTGAATCTCCTGAAACCCATGAGGCAAAATCATGAGCTAGTTCTTCATTGAAATAAACAGTATCGTAGTTGCGATTGTCATAAACGGATGCACCAATACCAGCAGACATTTTTTCGTATACATGGTACTCATAGAGATTTTCTGAAACCGTAACAATTTTTCTAGACTCTTCTTGAACTAACCTACGAGTGTATTCTAAAACCTGATTTTGACCTTTATTTGATAATACATTGTACAAACGAGCTATCTCAATTTCTGTAAAATAGCCTTTTGGTACTCTTAGTATTTGTTCTAGTCGGTTTACTTTCTCTTTGGATGGTTCTTTTACTCCTCGCTCCCATGCTGAATAGGCTTGATAGCTGATTCCTAATTGATCTGCTATATCCTTTTGAGTCATTTTTAGCTCTTTTCTACGAGCTTTTAGTTTTTCTGGTTGATACATAGTTCACCTCACATCAATAGTAACTGTAATTCTGCTTTCTTCTTAGCTTCTTCATCTGAGAATTTTTCTTTATCCCAAACATAAGCAATTGATTTTCCCTTGTTATAAATAAGCCATACCTTTAAATTGGTACTCCTTGCTTTGATAGCTTTCCAATTTTCTTGATTCAATAAATCTGGGTATTCTAGACTTGTTGTAAAACCTATTTTACTAACACTCTACTTAATCTGATTGATAAGAGAAGGTTGAAATTTCTGGAATTCACCAATAATTTGTTCTCTAATATCATGAAATAAACAAAAAATCGAAGCATTCTCCCCTTCGATATAGCCCTCAACTGCTTGTTTGATTTCACTATCTTTATCAGGATAATATTCCCGTAGTAAGTCCAAAAGACGAAAAAATAAAGCCTGTTTTGAAACTTCGAGACTCTTTTGCACTTGATTGAAAGTATCACGATTATAGTAGATTTTTGATAAAAGGACAATATCTGGCATCAAGACCACAGCAGAAAAGATATTCGCCTCTCGCTCTAATAAGTTATCTTGATTATCAATTGATTTTGCAAAATAATTACCTTCATGATTGAGAATAAAATGTCCTAACTCATGACATAAGGTAAAATTTTGTTTTACTTTTGGATTTTCTCGTTCATAAGAAAAACTAATCCTTGATTCATCAGCTACTGTCAAACCTTCTATCTTATGGTTAGAAAAGTGGTGACTAATCACTTGAATTTGGTACTTTTGGATACAATATTGAAAAAAATAATTGAAACTATAATTCAATAATGAGATATTATTATCCTTCATGTACTGGTATAATATATGTTTTGTAGACTTACTTATTCTTGCATATAACTTATCCAAAGAACAATACCTCCTTTAAATATGACTCACAGATAACTAAATCTTTTTGGTTGAGTTTGTTTTATAAAAAAAGTGGACAATTGTCCACATGCAAAACTTGTTCCAAGAATTTTTTAGGCTTGTTATCATCATAAATACTGATTTTAAGGGATTTAACTACTAGTAAACTTAACAACTTCTATATATTTTACAATATATAGGACAGTAAATGGACAGTGACAGCATAATTGAAGAGTGAACAAAAAGAGGTATAAAAATACCTCTTTTTTGTATAACTAACTATTTTTAGAACTTAGTTGAAACAATATTGTCTCCCCTTCCATAAATAAAATAGAAAATCTACTTAAAGGTAAGACTTTTATCACTTACGAAAACTTTAAAATATTTGAACTGTGTATCTGAATCTGGAATCGAAAATTCGAAGCTTTTTTTTGTTCTATTTTTCCATGTATCTTCTGGTTCAAAGGATCTACCAAGATAAGGCCTATTATCTTCATCATAATATAAAATTTCAATATATATGTGTGTAATGTCATGACCTGTAGTATTTTCAAAATTCCCTATGTAGCGCTTCTCTTTTTCCGATACACCTGTGACCTCTTCAACTACGAAGTTTTTGGGGTCAAAAGTATCTACTAATATTCCGTAAACTCTATTAAATTCTTTCACAGATTTACCAGATCTCAATATACTATCTAGAGAGTTTTTATCTTGAACAGGAATTCCGACTATTGAGTTAATATCTAGAAGCAATTCATAACGTTTCCTTTGGTATTTATTCCATTCTCTTACAAAAGTACTGTCCACTAAATCTTGATTTTCTATAGCTTCTCTTTCATTCCTTTGGATGTTAATATATGTGTTAGCTAGTCTCTTTAACTTAGGATTTTTAAATTTCCTATTTTTATACTGTTCAATTTCAATTAATTCATAATCTATATAGGATTTATAGTCTTCAATTTCCTGTTCATCATCATCCTTTTGGGCAGTAACTTTCCAACGTTCATCTAATCCTGTTGCCAATGAAGTTATGAATTCACTATCATAAGTCTTATTCCTGTTATCGATTGATTTAAATATAGATATTAACAAAAGTATTAGTAATACAGGTATTAAGGATACCCTTAGTAGTTTTTTTAGCAAAGTCCATCCTCCATTTCTATCATTCCATTTATTGTATTGATCCCCTGATTACTATCACGATTGGAAATACCTTTTAAGTGACTACGCAAATATAGATACTTTTTTATACCAAATTTCATTTAGGTGTATTTTTTGTTTTTAGTTCATTTTATCTTCTTCAAAGTGACCAACACCGTCTTCAACAACAAATATACAAGTCACATCAATACTTTCCCCTTCTTCACTATAATAATTACCTCGTATTTCATATATTCCATCAAAAAATGAGCCTTTGGGCAAAGATAAGAGTTTCATTTTAAAATAATCGATATGCTCTCTCGAAGATGACTTGCTACCGTTAGGATCAAGAGAAGCAAAAATACAATCCAAATGAAGACTCACTGCTTTATTCTTCATTAAATTTTTAGGTCTAATATTATAAAAGCCAGCCGCTTCAAAGTCTCCATTATCACGATTCCTGACTGCTTGTGAAAGAATAGTAGCGTAGATTTTTTCTCTAGATACTGGCTCAAATTTATAACTATAATCAAACGTCACTTGTCTATCAAATAGTTTATTAATTTTATTGGCAACATCTTTTTTGATTTCATCTTCTTCTCGTTGAAAACCTGGTCTCATTTTATAAACATCTAACAAGAAACTAAACTCGTTGAATTTAACAGTATCAAACAAGTCTTTTTCTTTGTCATTGAGCAATGCTTCGATCTTTGTAGATAACGGAGGATAAAAATCTGAAATATGCTCCCCATTATATTCTCGTATATCTGCTCTCAGATTCTCATCTAAAAAATATCCATCAGAAAATCTCTCAGTATAATTCACTTCAACAACAGTACCGTGAAATGCTTCAATTTCTTTATATGTTCTAATTACTTTTACATTACCTTTAAGACCAAGCGATTTAAATCCTTGTACGACATTATTATTCCACTGATGTCCTTTTCCACAAAAAGTCACTACTACAAAGAAAATTAAACTCACAATGGCAACTATTCCAATAACTGTATATCTTTTCGACTTCATGTCACTGTTGTCTCCCTCTGTATTAATTTATTTTTCAAGGTCCCCCATTCCATAACTCGAACTCTTCTAAAATCATTATACTATATACAGACATTTTTCACTCATCTTCTTCAAATGAAAAATGTCACCAGATTAATAGGAACTGACTATCAAAAGTGAGATTTAAGTAAAACATCCTAGTCCCACATCCTTATAATTTTCAATTTTACTACTTTTTTATTTCGGAAGAATTAGCACCTATCCTCTAACCGTAAAAAAACGCTTTGCAAACTGCAAAGCGTTTTCGTTTATACTTTTAACTAGCGTAACTATATAGACTTCACAAGCATAATCAATCTTACAAAATGCTTCTATGCTTCTTATTCTCTAATTAAACCTACTTTGATAAATTAGATTAAACAACCACTGAAGATTGATTAATGGTTTTGGTTGAGCATCAATCACAGGTTGAACAGTTTCTCTAATTTCTTTTTGGACTTTTCGTTGATTATATTTAATCTTGTGATAACGTTTGTCAAGAGCAGTTTTGATAGAAAAATCATGATTTAAAAGATAGCCATCACCCGATGCCGAACTAAAATATAGAGTATCACCTGAAAGACCTAATATAGACGTTTTCGTTCCTTTATTTCTAGTTATAGCGTACATTCCATCATCATCATAGCTAATACCATCTATTTCCGGTGTATAAGCCCAACCCATATTCTCCATCAGCATAATGACATCTGGTTCTGTCCCCTCCTTATGAGGGATGTGCTGACCATAATAAACAGAGTAAAATTTTAAATTAATAAAGATAAATAGGCTCATTCCTAAGACTGTAACCAACCCTATAAATAGTCCTACAAAAATCCCTAAAATATTGCTTTTTTGCATTGTCATCTTCTCTTTCTTTTTCTCTAATTAAACCTACTTTGATAAATTAAATTAAACAACCACTGAAGATTGATAAAGGGTTTTGTTTGAACCTTCATAATTGGGGAAAAATCTTTCCTAATCTCTCGTTTAATTTTCGATTCATTAACTTGAATTCTTTTTGCTTCTTCTGAAAAATAACTGACGTCCTCAAATCTAAACGTACTGTCAAAACCGATAATCATATTATCCTTATCATATAAAAAGCTTCCTGAGCTTTTTGTTAAAAAAGATTTGCTATTAGTATTTAAAATAGCATTTGTTCCATCATCGACGTATCGAATACCATCAATCTCCGGTGTATAAATCCATCCCATATTCTCTACCAACATAACGAGATCTGGCTCTGTCCCTTCCTTATGAGGAATATGCTGAGCATAATAAACAGAGTTAAATTTTAAATTAATAAAGGTAAATAGGCTCATTCCCAAGACTGTATATAGCCCTATAATTAGTCCTACAAAGAGCACCAAAACATTTCTTTTTTGCATTGTCATCTTCTCTTTCTTTTTCTATTTCCAATCGAATTTTTGACCGGATGAACAATAAACCATTGTACACTATTTTTAACAAGTCTTACAATTTAAGGATTGGTTACTTTGTGATTGCTCTAACATTTTTTATGAATAAGAAAAAATCAAGTCTTAACAAATTCCTCCAATGCTGCTCCCACTTTTTCAATCAAGCTAAACATGGTATAATAGTTAAGATTTTTATACTACTTATTTCTGGGCAGAAGTGGGCAGTAAAATTTAAGAAACAGGGGCTAAACCCTTGGTATGAAAGGAATCTAGAAAATATTATGATGAACATGCAAAACATGATGAAGCAAGCTCAAAAGCTTCAGAAACAAATGGAAAAAAGCCAAGCTGAGTTGGCTGCTACAACCTTCACTGGAAAATCAGCACAAGACTTGGTTGTTGCTGAATTAACTGGTGACAAAAAAGTAGTTAACATCACTTTCGCTGATGCTGTCGTAGATCCTGATGATGTGGAAACACTCCAAGATATGACTGTTCAAGCACTTAACAATGCTCTCGAACAAATCGATGAAGCTACTAAAAAATCAATGGGTGCCTTTGCAGGTAAATTGCCATTCTAAAAAATGAAAAGGAATCTCACGGTTCCTTTTTCTATATACTCATCTAGCAACTCAGTCATAACATACAAAAGACTTGGACAAGAAATCCAAGTCTTTTTGTGTTAGTCATATAAAAATTTTATTCTTCAACCAAAGCAAGACCTGACTGTGCGTCTTCTTCGTTTGCCAATTTATAGCGATTCTTTTGACCTAAGTAGATACTCGCTGAATCCAATGAACTTTCTAAAGTAGGGTAATTCACATCCTCATTCGCTGTTTGGGAAGGTACAGGTCCTGAGATTAATAGTTCATCATCATTCTTGACATAAATCTGGTATTCTCCAACCTCGCTAGTTTGAGCTAAAATCTCATTCAACAAGTCTGGGGCAAGCGTTTGAGCTACTCCATCAACCACTTGATTAGAGTCCTGCTTATGCTCCGACGAATCCACTACCTCGGTGATAACGATGTAGTCAGGAGTTTCCTCATCTGTAGTCTTAGATTCTTCAGTTTCTGGCTGTTTTTGTCCAGGTGTTTCTTGCTTCTTCGTATCCTGAGCTTGCCCATCATGATTCTTCAAGTCCTCATCACTAACGGTTTGAACCTTAGTCATATTGGCATCTAAATCAAGTTTAGGAGTTTCTTTGACGTCAGCCGAGGCCCCACTGGTCCCCATGAATAAAGTCAGAGTCCCCAAAGTAGCAATCAAGCTGATTATTGCTTTGCCGATAAAACCATTATCTTTGTTCTTAATCATAAATCCCTCACTATTTATTTGGTTAGCTCTAACTGGCTAACAAGGCGTTCTATTTACTGCTGTAGGAGGTAAAAGGTTGGTTGAGCTGTTTGACCAACCCTTCACCCAGATAACAATCTTAGCATGCAACCCCCTTGATTTCAAGCGTTTTTTTAATTTTTAAGCATTTTAAATAAATGACAACTTCATGTCTTAAAATTGATGATAATCTATTATCAGATTAGCTCTTTTACGTTATGCAAATGGTAATTTCTTTAAGTAGTACTTAGGGAAATAATAGTTGTTTTTTAGACAGATTCTTCAGAAAGCACTTTTTCTGACTTATCTCCAAAAAAATTTTATCGGATAAGAAAATTTTGTCAAAACACTTTAAATGTAACTATAAAAAAGAATTCTTGAGACAGGAAGTCGAATTCTCAACATCCTAAAATAAGATTAGGAACTACAATTCCTCTATTAGTCAAAAGAATGCCACAATAAAAGGATTTAAGGGTGACTTTATGGAATACCCCATAATAAATAACTAATCTTAAAGATGCACATCTCTCATTTAGATATATATTTTTAAGGTGTTTACAACTTCTTTAAAAATAACTAACACACAAAAAATCATTACAAAAAGCCCTCTATTTTCCCATAAATAACTTTCCCCATATAGAAAATGTATCCTCCAAATTCAAAAAAATGTCCGTATTCTGGATACTTCATTGCTAGAAACTATGAAAAAACTCTTTATCTATCATCAACTTTGACGGAAAACTAGATCCCCTTTGGCACCCCTATGATGAAGTAATTACCGACCTAAACTCTCCGATAATTATGGAAATTGAAAAAAATAGTATATCCACTCCGTAAAAGACTAAAAATAACCTAACTTTATAACTATTTCACCAAATCTTCACCTTACTCAAAGCTCATTTGAAATAGTATTTTCTCATATGTAAGCGCTTCGTCCACATTTCTGTCACATGTAAGAAGAACTTCTCTACTTTTAAACCTTTTTTTCCCTCAAAACCTAGATATTCCAAGGAAAATCCGTTACAATAGAGTACGGAAAGATAGGTAATTATCAGCATCATTATTTTCGTATGAAAGGGAAATTCATGGCTTATATTCAAATGAAGCATAGCTATAAACGCTATAAAACCGGTGATCTGGAAATTATCGCAAACAACGACGTAAGCTTTGATATCGAAAAAGGGGAGCTTGTCGTTATTCTTGGTGCCTCTGGCGCTGGGAAATCAACCGTTCTTAACATCTTGGGTGGTATGGACACCAATGACGAAGGCCGCGTCATTATTGATGGTAAGGATATCTCTGAATACACAGCTAAAGAACTTACAACCTATCGTCGTGAGGACGTTGGCTTTGTGTTCCAATTTTACAACTTAGTTTCAAACCTTACGGCCAGGGAAAACGTCGAACTAGCATCTGAAATCGTTCCAAACGCTAAAGATGCTACTCAAACACTCGTCGAAGTCGGTTTGGGAGACCGTTTAGACAACTTCCCATCACAACTATCTGGTGGGGAGCAACAGCGTGTTGCCATTGCACGCGCCGTTGCCAAAAATCCAAAGATTCTTCTTTGTGATGAACCAACAGGGGCTCTGGATTATCAAACAGGGAAACAAATCCTGACCCTTCTTCAAGAAATGGCTCGCAAACAGGGAACAACTGTTATTATCGTGACCCATAATGCTTCTCTAGCTCCAATTGCCGATCGTGTCATTCGAATGCACGATGCCAAGATTAAGAGTGTGGAACTTAATCCTAATCCACAAAAAATCGAGGACTTGGAATACTAGAAAGGAGCACCGTCATGAAAAAAACAACTTATTGGAAAGATGTTTGGCGAACCTTTGTAGCTTCTAAAGGGCGTATGCTCTCTATTGCCTTACTTATGGCACTGGGATCCTTTGCCTTGATTGGTCTTAAAGTAACTTCTCCTAATATGAAAAAAACTGGGGAACACTTCTTCAAGACGCATCAAACAGCTGACTTGAGCTTAATCAGCACTTACAGTATCAACCAAACCGATCAGGACCTTCTCAATTCGATTAAGAAAAAGAATGTAGACATCGAGTATGGTTATTTCAAAGATGCTGTCATCAAGGGGAAGAATACGGCATTTCGTATTTTCTCTAAACCTAAGAAAATCTCTACTTACGACCTTATTGAGGGGAAACTTCCTACTAAGGACGGGGAAATCGCTCTTTCCTCAACCTATAAAGAAGAATATAGCGTCGGAGATAAGATTAACTTTTCTGAGCCAGTAGATAGCTCAGGGCAAAAACAATTAAAGGAACAAACATATACCATTACTGGTTTTGTTAATTCCTCTGAACTTCTCTCTAGGAACCGCCTTGGTAATGCCAGTGCTGGTACGGGGAAACTGGATGGCTATGCCATTGTTCCAGAGACGGACTTCACCTCTAATGATTACATGATTGCCCGCATCCGCTACAAGGATTTAGAAAACGTTAGTCCTTTTAGTGAGGAATACGCAAATAAGATTTCTGAACGAAAGGCTGAACTCAAGGAACTCTTTAAAGACGAACCTGAGAAACGCCTCGCTGAAATCAAGTCACAGTCTAAAGCTCAAATTACTCAAGCTAAACAAGAACTTGAAACAGCACTCGCACAGACCCAGCAAATGGCTACAAGCAACGCTGCTGAAGCTGCTAGTGTCAAAGAAGCTACTACCAAGATTGAAGCCAAGCAAAAAGAACTCGAAGAAAGTCAAGCAATGGTTGATAATTTACCAGCGCCTAGCTATCAATTCTACTCACGTCGAGAGATTCCGGGTTCCGAGGGATATGTTGCTTATGAAAGTAATATTAACATCATTCACGATGTGAGTAACATCTTCCCTGTCGCTCTCTACTTTATGGCAGCTTTGGTTACCTTTGTAACCATGGGACGCTTTGTTGAAGAAGAGCGTGGTAAGGCTGGGATTTTCAACGCCCTAGGCTACAGTAATTCGCGAATTATCCATAAATTCGTCATTTATGGTTTGATAACGAGTATTACTGGTACAACCGCAGGTGTTATTACCGGTCACACACTACTTCCGATTCTAATTCACAACACTTATAAGAGCGATTTGCAGCTTCCTGCTTTTGAATTGCACTTCTACTTAGGACTTACCCTTGTGGCCTTCCTTTTAGGTCTCTTATCTGCTGTGCTACCTGCCTTTGTGGTTGCCAAGAAGGAGCTCTGGGAAAAACCTTCCCAACTCCTCCTTCCAAAACCACCTCGAGCAGGAGCTAAGATTGTCCTAGAGCGCATCACACCGCTTTGGAAACGTCTCAGCTTTACGGAAAAAGTTACCATGCGTAATATTTTCCGCTATAAGCAACGGATGTTTATGACCCTCTTTGGTGTCGCAGGTTCTATTGCACTTCTCTTCGCAGGTTTAGGAATTCGATCTTCTGTATCTAACCTTAACCAGCAACAGTTTGAAGACATCATTCACTATGATATGATTGTTGCCAAGCAACCAAATGCGTCAAGTGCTCTGGATGAGGAACTCACTAAACTCCTCGATAGCAAAGACGTCAAAGAATACTTGAATGTCCATTTTGAAACCTTGCAAAAAATTGCCGGTACCAATAAGGACACCCAAGAAATCTCAACTCTTGTCTTTAACGACCGTGACGAAAAACTCATTGACAGTTACGTTAGCTTACATGACCGAGACCGCAATAAGACTCTCAAGCTATCTAATGACGGAGCAATTATCTCTGAAAAAATGGCAAAACTTCTAAACCTCAAGGTCGGAGATACCATTAATGTGCAAAACAGTCAGGATGAATCTGTCAAGATTAAGATAGCTGGTATCACTGAAATGTACATGGGGCATTTCCTCTTTATGAATGCTAGCTACTACCAAAAAGCTTTTGGGACACCTTCAGTGAATAATGCCAACCTTGTTACTCTCGCTGAACCAACTAAGCAAAATGTTGAAAATATGGCAGCCAAATTCATCAACTTGCCAAATGTTTACGGTGTTGTTCAAAACAACAACCTTAAACTGCAAATCAGCACTATGGTCAATTCATTGACACAGGTTATTGGTATTTTGATTACGGTTTCCATTCTCCTTGCTGTGGTTGTTCTCTATAACCTAACTAACATCAACGTTTCAGAACGTATCCACGAACTTTCAACCGTTAAGGTTCTTGGTTTCTACAATAATGAAGTATCCCTCTACATCTATCGTGAAACTATTTACCTGTCTATCATCGGTATCTTCGTAGGGTTTGGTCTTGGACAAGCACTCCACCAATATATGGTAAGCATCATTCCGCCAGATCGTATCATGTTTGATCCATCTATCGGTTTGGCTACCTACCTTCTACCAGCTGTTCTTATCGGCTTCATTCTTATTATCCTTGGCTTCGTTGTTAATAACCGCCTAGCCAAGCTTAATATGCTCGAAGCTCTAAGTTCAGTTGAATAAGCTAAAAACGCCTGAGAAGTAATTCTCAAGCGTTTTTTTATATTCGATAAATTTATTTCGTTTTAGTCTTAGCCAACTCCAAACAGTAGGTCTTAACATGACAATGAGGACAAGTCAGTTTTCGAGTCCTTGGTGTATGTCCGGCAAGAGCAAACTCTTTAAAACTTGGATCAAAGGTCCTATGACAATTAGGACAGAGGTATTCGAACTGCTTTCTATAGTGAAACACCACTAAATTTGTGGCTATGATAAATGCGGGGCAGACAACAAACAAACCTCTCGGATCCTTAAAATAATAAATAACTATCAGTAGACCTATCAGATAAAGAAGGGAGATTAGAACGACACTCCCATACATTCTCAACTGCAAATTTCGCCATGATTTTTGATTTTCCATAAGACGTGAAATGTCTGACAAATCTTCTAGTGAAAGTTGACGCCACTTAGCAGTTGCTTTTTGCAAGTGACGGGCACGTTTTAGTTTGACCTCTATTTCCTCTGAAGACTTTTCCAAGCTCTCGATTTGATCTGTCAACAAAAGCTCTAAAACCTGTTCCCTATTCTCCTCTTGCAAGAGTTTCTTGATTTGTTTGATTGAGAAGTCCAAATCTCTTAAGAAACAAATGACTTGCAGGCGTTCCAAGTCTGAGTCGTGATAGATTCTCCGACCACCTTCTGTGACTTCAGATGGCGTCAAAATACCACGTTGATCATAGTACTGGACAGTCCTAACAGACACTTCTGCTGCTTTAGCCAACTCTCCTGTTGAAAACTGCGACATCTCAGTCACCTCCTTTTAAGATTTTCTATCAAAGGAGGTCCTCCACCACCTTTGATACCTAGATTCTACCTTATAACGCAAGGTAATATGCAAGCTATAACCCTAGAGGATTTTCTTTTCTTACAGAAAAAGTTAGCTATCATTCTTTACAGCCTTTACAACTCCTGTAAAGCTTTAGTCGAAAAGTCCACCCAAACCTAAGGCAGCAAAAGGATTGTTACTGACTTCTTCCTGTTGCTCCAAAAGTTTGGTATTCTCATCTAATTCGAGAAACTTCTCGTAAATCTGTGCGGTCATACGAGCATCCTCCAAGCTGTTATGACCGTGTCCCTTGATTCCAAAGAAATCTGCCACACTAGTCAACTTGAGGTTAACAATACCGTTCAAATCAGAAGCACGACGGTCAAAGGCCTCATCGAAAACATCTAAAGCATACTGCTCTTCCAAGTCTAAACCATTTTCAGCTAGAATAGGCAAATCTGATTTAAGAGCATTGTAGCCAATAAGTGGAGTGTCACCAACAAATGATTTAAAATCCGCCAGAACAGACTCTAGCTTTGGTGCCTTGGCAATCTTGTCCGCTGTAATCCCCGTCAAACCATTAATAAAGGACTGCAAAGGAACATCCGAATAGACAAAAGAGTCAAACTGATCCACTTCCTCATGCTGGTCCATCTTAACGGCCGATACTTGGATAATATGGCTAACCCCATCCACCGTGTTAAACTCCAAATCAAAGGCAATATAAGTTTCTAAATTTTCCATTTTATCTCCTATAATAGTTAAAGCTGAGACTGAGTCCCAGCTTCTTTTTTATTTTCCAAATAGACGTCCAAAGAAACCTTTTTTAGAAGCTTCTTCTTGTTTGGTCTGGATTTCTTCCACTTGGGCCTTGGCTTCGTCAACCTCAACCTTAGCCTCGTCAAGTTCTAGTTTAAGCTCTTCCTTGTCCTTCATAGCAGTCAAAGTCAATTGCTGCTGTTGATCGATTTGCTTGTCCTTTTCAGCGATTTGAACGTCTTTGACACGCAATTGGTCATCCATGTTAGACAACTGCTCATCCTTAGCCTTCAACTGAGCATAAAGACGGGCAATCTCAGAGTTTTTCTCGTCTACAAGAATCTCTAACAACTCACGTTGCTTTGTTTCTTCATCGATTGGCTCATCGTCAAAGATGGTTTTCTTGTAGATTTCCTCCAACTTAATCAAGCCACTGCGTTTAACAACAGTAACCCCTTTAGCATTTTTTTCTAGATCTTCTTCTGGAAGTTGTTTGACACGATTATTGACTGCTTGACGACTAACGCCAAGGATTTCAGCAATCTCGCTGACTGTCTTTTCAATACTCATAATAGCCTCATTTTCTCTTGAAATGTCTTACTATGAGAATATCACAATCACTCCTTTCTGTCAATTTGACTAGTTATTCTGGATATCTGAAGGACTCTTTTTAAGTCCCTTTTTCCTTTCACTCTTCAAACAATTTACTTGATAGGAAGCAAAGCTTTTGGTAAACTATGTGTGGGTATAAATGTATATAGAAGGAAAGTCTTTGACTTAAACAATCGGTACTTCCAATTGGGTTTGGTCGGTATCAGATCTGTTGTATCTAGGAATGGTGGGAACAATTCCACAAGGTTTGGGATTTTCATTCTTGCTCCAATTATGGGTGGCATTCGAGCAACCTCGGTTGCAAAACTGCTTAATATTGAAGCATAAATCACATTATCTTCAACGGTTTGACTGTTGGAGTTTTTTTATTGTCAATCCACTCGCTCACTATAGTCTCATATTGCCATCCGAGATTGAAAAAAGCCCTAAATTATGCCATAATAAACAAAAGCAAAATAGAAAGAATGAGTCCTATGAAAAACTTCCGTGATGATATTAAGGTCAATGATTTGGCCCAGCCCTTCTTAGAGCCAATCGTTGAACAAATGACCACTGTATTCGACCCTGAGATTGAGCTAGACATTTACAACCTTGGTTTGATTTATGAAATCACCATCGATGAAAATGGCCACTGCTACTTCCTTATGACCTTTACTGATACTGGGTGTGGCTGTGAAGAGACTATGCCTTATGAAATCGCTGAAAAGCTAAAATCCATTGACGGCATTAACTCTGTCAAGGTGGAGACCACTTATTCACCAGTCTGGAAGATGACACGTATCAGTCGTTATGGACGCATTGCCCTTGGTATCTCACCTCGAGGCGGAAAATAAAAGGAAAACCGATTGGACATTTCCAACCGGTTTTTTTGAGGCTAACAGCAGATAGACGATCACTTTTTCATGATGCTACCATCAACTGACTCAGGATTTAACACCAAAAAATCACACCGAACAAATGTCCGGTGTGATTTCTTTTATATTAGTAAATTAGGCTTTACCTGATTTATCCATGTTCCAGAAGTCGGTAACGGCACCACGAGATGCTGATGAAACGATGTGAGCATACTTACCGAGGACACCACGGCTATAAAGTGGTGGCAACTCAGTCTCAGCTTTACGTTTCGCCAACTCTTCGTCTGAAACGTGCATAGTAATTTCTTTAGTATCTTGGTCAACTGTAACCATATCACCTGTACGGAGGTAGGCAATAGGTCCACCAACCTGAGCTTCAGGAGCAATGTGACCAACAACGAGTCCGTAAGTACCACCTGAGAAACGTCCATCTGTCAAGAGGGCAACCTTGTCCCCTTGACCTTTACCAACGATCATTGATGACAATGACAACATTTCTGGCATACCAGGACCACCCTTAGGACCTACAAAACGTACAACAACTACGTCGCCATCAACGATTTCATCAGAAAGAACTGCTTCGATGGCATCTTCTTCTGAGTCAAATACTTTAGCAGGACCAGTGATGTTACGAACTTTAACCCCTGATACTTTGGCAACCGCACCTTCTGGAGCCAAGTTACCTTTCAAGATAATCAATGGACCATCAGCACGTTTAGGATTTTCAAGCGGCATGATGACTTTTTGACCTGGTGTCAAATCATCGAAGGCCTCCAAGTTTTCTGCAACAGTCTTACCAGTACATGTGATACGATCACCGTGAAGGAAACCATTCTTAAGAAGGTATTTCATAACGGCTGGTACACCACCGACGTTGTAAAGGTCTTGGAAGACATATTGACCTGAAGGTTTCAAGTCAGCCAAGTGAGGCACACGCTCTTGGAAATCGTTGAAATCTTCAAGTGTCAAATCAACATTAGCTGCGTGAGCAATAGCAAGCAAGTGAAGTGTCGCATTTGTTGAACCACCAAGTGCCATTGTGACAGTGATGGCATCTTCAAAGGCTTCACGTGTCAAGATATCTGATGGTTTAAGACCTAGTTCAAGCATCTTAACAACCGCACGACCTGCTTCTTCGATATCTGCTTTTTTCTCAGCTGATTCGGCAGGGTGAGATGATGATCCTGGAAGACTCATCCCCATTACTTCGATTGCTGTCGCCATTGTATTGGCAGTATACATACCACCACAACCACCAGGGCCAGGGCAGGCATTACATTCAAGCTCTTTAACCTCTTCAGCGGTCATATCACCGTGGTTCCATTTACCGATACCTTCGAAAACAGAAACCAAGTCGATATCCTTACCGTTAAGATTACCTGGTGCAATGGTACCACCATAGGCAAAAATCGCTGGAATATCCATGTTAGCAATGGCAATCATAGAACCAGGCATGTTCTTATCACAACCACCGATTGCAACAAAGGCATCGACGTTGTGACCACCCATAGCTGCTTCGATTGAGTCGGCAATGATATCACGAGATGTCAATGAGAAACGCATCCCTGGTGTCCCCATGGCAATACCATCAGCAACGGTAATCGTACCAAATTGAACTGGCCAAGCACCTGCGTCTTTAACACCCTCTTTGGCAATTTGACCAAAACCGTGCAAGTGGATATTACATGGTGTGTTCTCAGCCCAAGTTGAGATAACCCCAACAATAGGCTTTTCAAAACTATCATCCGTCATCCCAGTCGCACGAAGCATGGCACGGTTAGGTGATTTAACCATGCTATCGTAGACAGATGAACGGTGTTTCATGTTATTTTCAGACACGATATTTTCCTCCATAGTTAATAACTATTCTAATTTAAACTTCTACTCCTATTCTAACATAAATTGTCTAAAAAAACTGACCATTTACCAACTATTCTCCCTTTTTAAATTATGCTAAAATAAAGGCATGAAACATTTTGATACTATCGTTATTGGTGGAGGGCCTGCTGGCATGATGGCAACCATTGCCTCAGCCTTCTATGGCCAACAAACCCTCCTAATTGAAAAAAACAAACGTCTCGGGAAGAAGCTGGCTGGTACTGGTGGTGGACGTTGTAATGTTACTAACAACGGGACTTTAGACGACCTTCTAGCAGGCATTCCTGGTAATGGACGTTTCCTCTATAGCGTCTTTTCACAATTTGATAACCACGATATCATTGCTTTTTTCGAGGACAATGGTGTCAAACTCAAGGTTGAGGATCACGGACGTGTCTTCCCTAAGACAGATAAATCACGGACCATCATCCAAGCTCTGGAAAATAAAATTCAAGAACTGGGTGCTAGCATCCTCACCAATACAGAAGTTGTCTCCGTCAAAAGGGTTGATGAGCAATTCCAAGTTAAATCTTCAGACCAGACTTTTACCAGTGATAAACTCATCGTCACAACTGGAGGAAAATCTTATCCATCGACTGGTTCAACTGGTTTTGGACATGATATTGCCCGTCATTTTAAGCTCCAAGTCACTAATCTTGAAGCTGCGGAAAGTCCACTCCTAACCGACTTCCCCCACAAGGCCTTACAAGGAATTTCTCTTGATGATGTCACTCTGTCCTATGGCAAGCACAAGATTACTCATGATCTCCTTTTCACTCATTTTGGCCTATCTGGCCCAGCTGCCCTACGTCTTTCCAGTTTTGTCAAGGGTGGTGAGATAGCTCATCTGGACTTTCTTCCCAACCAAAGCCAAGAAAATCTCAAGACTTACTTTGAGGAAAACCGTGAGAAATCTGTCAAAAACACCCTCAAAGCTCTTGTGCCTGAGCGTGTCGCTGAATTCCTAGCAGAAGACAAGGCTGATAGCAAGGTTAAACAACTGCATCCCAAAGACTTGGAAAACATTATCAGTCAGCTTAAGGGCATGGAAATTCCAATCACAGGTAAAATGTCACTTGCCAAATCCTTTGTGACTAAAGGTGGCGTTGACCTTAAGGAAATTAATCCCAAGACTCTAGAAAGTAAAAAAGTCCCTCACCTACACTTTGCAGGAGAGGTCCTTGACATCAATGCCCATACTGGTGGCTTTAACATTACTAGCGCCCTCTGTACCGGTTGGGTAGCAGGGATTCAGAGCCCTTGGGACTAAGGATTGAGTCCTCCTATCATAAAAAGCTGTTAAAACCATCTTCTTTTTAATTACTATACCTAAAAAGTGTCCCTTCTAAAACGGAAGGGACACTTTGTCTATTTCTCAAAGGAGAGGAGGGGATTCGAACCCCCGAGCCCCGTTAAGGACTACACGCTTTCCAAGCGTGCGCACTCGGCCTCTATGCGACCTCTCCACATCAATCGATTAGCCATCAATAGGCTAATCGTTATTTTTAATCAAGTTTTCAATAATTAATCTTTAAACTGAGCCTCTACTCGGTAGATGACCTGACCTTTTTCTGAGAACTTACGCTCGTACTCAGTCATGACGTTGCCCTCATAATCACTTGCATGAAGGTCCAACCAAACTTTGTTGATAACCATTCCATACTGTGAAAAGCTCGCCAAACTGTATTCGAAAAGTCCACGGTTGTCTGTCTTAAAGTGAATCTCTCCGTTTTTAGGCAAAATTTGCTTATAAGTATCTAGGAAAGTCTTGTAAGTTAGACGACGTTTCTCATGACGGCTCTTAGGCCATGGATCTGAGAAATTCAGATACATCATATCCACTTCGCCATCTTCAAAATAATTGGTCAAAGCTGAACCATCCACGCGCAAGAGCTTGACATTTTCAGCACCAGAAGCCAAGACCTTATCCAAGGCATAGCTCAAAACAGACAACTGAATATCAATACCAATGTAGTTGATGTCAGGGTTTTGTTGGGCCATACCAGTAATGAAGGCCCCTTTACCAGATCCTACCTCGATATGGATAGGATTATCATTACCAAAAAGCTCATGCCACTTACCTTTAGCAGCTTCCGGCTCAAGAATAACGTACTGAGGATGGTTAGCTAGGTGTTCCTCTGCACCTTTACGTTTTCTAACTCGCATGTCTACTTTCTAATATCTGTGCAAGGTCTCTCTGAATTTACGAAGTTCATAAATCTCTCGGTTGGCATGTTCCATATCACGACTATCAAAGAATTTTGAAATCTGTGTCAAATATGAAAATTGCCCATACCAGTAAATCTTGTCCATCACAAGGTCATTATTCTTATAACCATAGTATGACAACCACTGGGGCCAATGTGCCAATGGAATGTAATGGCTGAGGATCTGTGCCACATCATACATACGATCTGTTAGACGTACAGAATCCCAATCAACCAAATAAATCAATCCTGAGGTTGTGATGACAAAGTTACTATGACGAGCATCTCCGTGAACAATTGTTGCAATCTCCGCACGAAACTCAGGAAGATGGCGTTTCAAATCTCTAACAACGTCTTGAAGGAAGCCATTTTCACGCAATTGATAAGCGGCATTTTCTTCCCACTCGTGTAGAAGATCAAAAGGATTTTCAATATGATAATCCAACTGCAAGAGTTGATTAACCAAGTGTTTAGAGCGGTGCAAATTACCAAGAATTTGGATAATCTGTTTACTGTTCATGTCATGTTTGGTCAAAATACGACCATCAAGCCACTCCTGTGCACTCATCATGTCACCATTTCCCAGACGCTTAGCCCACAAGAGCTGTGGTGCAATCTGTTCCTTGGCAAGAGCTGCCAAGATTGGTGTTGTATTCATCTTCACAAAGACGCGATCTCCGTTTGGATAAGTTCCCATATAGGCCTTACCACTATTTCCTTTGAGAGGAGTCAGGCTCAAATCTTTATCTGTTGATGTCACCTAGGCATCTCCTTTTTCTTTAGTCATTTGTTTCTATTTTAACTTATTTAATAGGTGTTAGTCAATCATCTTCTTAAGCTTGGCCGGTAGGTAAGCAAGGCTCAAAACCAGCATAATTCCAACCAAAATCAGGCTAAACTTAAGATCGAAGAGGCAAATAGCCTGGACCAGAGTCAGCACAAGTACAATCTGAGTAATCAAGCGCTTAAGATTGCTCACCTGCATGTCTTTTCCAACTGGCATAAGGTTAGCCATTCTCTGATAAGCAAAGTGCGATTTAAGCGCCGTGAGCTGGAAGAGCAAAAGGTAGTCAAAAACAGCCACAAGAACCATAGCCAGCCATTTTTCAGGAACCAAAAAGATAACTAAAAGCGTTAGGGCAAAAAGGCGTAGGCTAAGGGCAAAGTAATCTCCAGAATGCAAGAAGGCTCTTAGGTAAAGATTATACCAGGTATTTTCCTTGTCTTTCTTTGTACGTTTGAGAACACCATCCAAATAGGCACGACGTTTAACACTCGACGTAATCCCTTTAACATTGGTAAAGAGTGAAAAGAACTTCAAGATCGATTGTTGACGCTTATTTTCTCCTGCAATAGCTTCAGTCCAATTCAGTCCAGACTGCTTATAAAAAGGTTGAGCCTTTTTCTGGAAAATAACATACTTAAGAATAGCCATAGCCACAGCTACAAGGATAACTCCCCAAACTGGAAGTCCCAAGGCTAAAAAGAGAGGAATAACCAAAATAAAAATCAGGGTTTGTACTATTACCCAAAATCTAAAAGCACGCCCTGTTGCCTTCTTAACATGGTCTAGCACCTCTTCTTCCTTAACCAAAAGGTAGTGCTTGTCCGCAGGTTCTAGATAAGTCGCAATATTCCCCCAGAAAGGTAATAGCAGACACAGCACAAGCAAGCCAAGAATGATTGCCCACGGATTTTTTGGAAAATGCTTCAGCAATTGGCTATACTGAACCAAGACAAAGCCTAGCAGAAAGAGAAGAACCAAGATAAAATGATCATTAAAAACGTAGCGACTATACTTAGCACAGCGGGCATTGAATCGCTTGCTACGCTCCTTAAATAGCTTAGCTATCATGACAATTCTCCCTTAGTTAACTGCATGTAGATATCGTTAAGACTAGCACTATCGTCGCCAAAAGTCTGACGGAGCTCCTCGAGAGTCCCCTGTGCTAAGACCTGTCCATGGTGCAAAATCACAAAGCGATCACACATTTTCTCAGCTGAATCCAAAACGTGGGTAGACATGAGAATCGCCTTGCCCTTAGCTTTTTCCTCAGCTAAAAGCTCAATTAGGTCGGAGATTGCCAAGGGATCCAAACCCAAGAAGGGTTCATCAACAATGAAAAGACTGGGGTTAACAATAAAGGCACAGATAATCATGACCTTCTGCTTCATTCCCTTTGAAAACTGAGTCGGGAACCAATCTAACTTTTCATCTAAGCGAAAGAGTTTGAGGTACTTGTCCGCACGTGCCATCCCCTCAGTCACATCAAGACCATAGGCCATCAACACCGTTTCCAAATGTTCACGAAGCGTCAACTCTTCATAAAGGCTTGGCGTTTCAGGAATATAGCCAATCTTCTGACGATAGCTAGCTGGATCTTGTCGAATAGTTAACCCATCAATGGCAATCTGTCCCCCATAAGGTGTTAAGAGACCAATAATCTCGTTAATTGTTGTTGATTTCCCAGCACCATTAAGACCAATGAGACCAACCAATTCACCATCAGCCACCTCAAAAGTCACATCTTTTAGGACGGGAATATTAGCGTAACCACCCGTCACCTTTTCTAATTTAAGCATTATCTTTTCTCTCTTTGGTATGATATAATCTATTATAACAAAAACTCATGGAAAGGTCGTTATTATGGATAATTGTATTTTCTGTAAAATTATATCTGGAGAAATCCCTTCATCAAAAGTCTACGAGGACGACAAGGTTCTAGCCTTCCTCGATATCTCACAAGCTACAAAAGGACATACCCTGGTTATTCCTAAAGAGCACGTTCGTAACATCTTAGAAATGTCTGCTGAAACCGCAGAGACTGTCTTTAGCCGTGTTCCAAAAATTGCCCGTGCCGTCCAAAAAGCAACAAAAGCTATCGGCATGAATATCCTTAATAACAACGAAGAGGTTGCTGGACAAACCGTCTTCCACGCTCATATCCATCTCGTTCCTCGTTACGGTGCAGACGATGGTATCCACATGGGATTTGACGAACACGAACCAGACTTCGCTGCCCTGGCCGACCTTGCTGACAGCATCGCTAAAGAGGTAACAGAATGAAAATCGGACGCTTTCTAGCTCTTGGAACTCTTGCCTACGGTGCCTACTACGCCTATAAACGACGTGAAGACATCAAAGAGGAAATCCTAGACCTCAAACAATCACGAGAAAATATCTCTCACAATCTGGACAATATCAAACGCAACCTTGACATCATCAAGGAACAAAACCTTGTTCTCGCTGACATCAAACAAGACCTTAACTATAAAACACGCGTCTTCAAAAAAGACCTCGAACCCCGACTCAACTTCATCCAAGAACGCTTGAAAAAATATCAAAGTGACGATAAAGAATAAAGGTAAGTAGTTTGTGCTACTTACCTTTTTTATCAATGATGAAAACTTATAAAAAGTTTATGGATAGTGTAATAGTCACTCAATGTTCCTTTTTTTCACAACAGAAAGTACCATTCAATAATAAAAGGCACCACTAATCAGATTAAAGAGAACACTACTAAACCCATTTTCATATAATTACTATTTCTTTTTAAAGCATTATAATAGAACGTGTTGCTGATTTCGTTAAGCCTTGATTTTTAGGATGTGTCCTTAAATAGGAATGGACTTTGGTACCAGTATCTGAACATGTGCAACCATTTGTATTAACAATCTTATTACTTAACAGTTTATCCAATAAATCCATTCTGCATCTCCTCACAATTAGTAATTAAAATTTATACTAAATGAATTCATTGTATCATAGTTACCATTCTGTATATTAGCAGTCCACCCAATATTTTCACCGCTCTTCATTTTATGCTTATAGTAGTTTGCTTTTTTTTGCTTTTTCGTCTGATTCCTCAACTTTCTGTCCTGGATTAACGGCAACAAATTCTGATATAGATACTGACTGCTTTCCTTTCGGATCAATTCTAGATTGTGACGAACTAAATGGCTTTGCTTCAATACTATTGTTAATTACAAAAGTTGATTCAATATTAATTTCTTTATCCGTTAAGTTATCAATAATAATATTTCCACCAGTTCTTATTATTTTAATATTTTTATCACTATATAGTTCTTCCGTTTTTGCCACTGTTTTTTTCGAACCCATAATACTTTGTCCTACTTTTGACGTATTACTGCCATTAGTAGAATTTTCATTCGAAGAATCTCTAATAGCCAAAAAAATTATTAACAATGTAAATATAAATCCAAAAACTGCAAATACATAAACGCTAACATTAAAAATTTACTTTAACATATCTTTTCCTTACCTTTATTTTTGAGTTTCAATTGTCACTTTTGCCTCGTGGTCCAAAGATTTAATCATTGTAGAGTAGTACTTCTCGGCTGACTCCTTTAATAATTTTTTATTGTCCTTTATAAAACCTTGTTGTTCCTTATTTGAAAAACCTTCTGCAACAGCCTCACCAGTATCTATGTCTTTAGTCGAATAACTAAGAATCCCTCCACTAGTATCGTAGAGTGTATAAGGTTTGTCTTTATCTAATTCAACACCAATAACTTCAAATTTGGGTAATGTAACTTGATAATTATGATTACCATTATCTTTAATGGTTACATCATTCTTAATACCGAATTTTGCCGTATAATTTAGAATAATGAGTGCTTTCTTTTCTGAACCAGGTATTACAAAGTTACTACCAAATAACTTTGTATTATTTTCTATTGACTTAACTTTTTGAATAGATGCATTGAGTAAAACTAACTCACTGACCTTTTCCAAAGATTTTACATTTACTATGATTTCTGTCTTTGGTTTTTGATTACCAGATGACTCACTCCCTTTATATACGCTAAGAAAAATGAATCCTACGACAATCACTAATAAAATCGCTAAAATACCATATATTATCTTTTTCATACTTTTTTCCTATTAACTCATTTCTTCAAAAACAACTGGATTAACAATCCTGCAATCACAATACCAGCTGCAATTAGGGGGTTCAACATTGCTATTCCTACAAGAAGTAGAATAGCCAAAATCCATAAAACTACTTTTAACATTATTTCTCCTTATCAAATAACAAAAGATTGTAATATTAAACCCAAGAAATCACTAACTAAAATTTAATTTTACACAAAAATTATATAGCGATATGAATGCGTTGTCAACGCTTTCTTGAAAATAGAATATATTTTTAACTATTTATCATATTATCATAATTTAAACAATTTTATCTCATTTTATATTTAAGAATAAATATAAAAGTCACAGCTATACACAAAACAAGACTTTCCGCTGTGCTAAAAGTAAGAGAAGTCCTATTGCTTCTCTCACTCGGAAGATTTGAGACCCAGACTCAAATCTTAGGAATGGAATTCCGTTAGGAAGTCGCTTCCGTCCCTAGCACCCAAGGAAAGTCTTAAATAAAAAAGAAAAAAACAGAGATGTCTACTAACATCTCTGCTTCATAATAGGATTAGGAGGTTTTATGCTTTTTATTTAGCATCTTTTTCTTTGATAACCAAGACACCATCTTCCATATCAGCTTCTAGGTGTTTAGCATCAAGGTTATCCAAGTGGAAGTCTGTGACTTTGTCACGGATTTGTTGTTCCACCACACGACGGAGTGGACGAACACCCATGACTTCATCGTAGCCTTCTTCAGTCATGTATTCTTTAGCAGCTTCGCTAACTGCCAAGTCAATATCTTTCTTAGAAAGCGTCTTGTTAACTTCAACCAACATAAGGTCTACAATCTTAGAAAGATCTTCTTTGCTCAAGTGTGAGAATTCGATGACAGCATTGAAGCGGTTAAGGAATTCTGGACGGAAGTAAGGTTTCAAACGATCCATAAGTTCTGGTTTATCAGCATCTTCTGTCAAGTTAGCTTCGTAACCAAAGCCTGCGTTTGAAGTTGCAATAATCACAGTATTCTTGAAGTTTACAGTGTTACCTTGACCATCTGTCAAACGACCATCGTCCAAAACTTGGAGGAGAAGGGTGATGACTTGAGGGTCAGCCTTTTCAATTTCGTCGAGAAGAACGATTGAGTATGGGTTACGGCGAACACGTTCTGTCAAAGTATTGCTATTGTCATCATAACCAACATAACCAGCTGTTGTACCAATCAATTTAGAAACGGCTGTGCGGTCGCTGTATTCTGACATGTCCAAACGGATAATAGCATCTTTAGTTCCGAACATATCAAGAGCCAATTGTTTAGCCAACTCAGTTTTACCAACACCAGTAGGTCCTACAAAGAGGAAGCTACCAATTGGACGGTTACCTTCGTCAAATCCTGCACGGTTACGACGGATGGCACGTGCCACTGCTTCAACGGCCTTATCTTGACCGATAACTTTAGTTTGCAAACGGTGGCCCATATCTTTCAAACGTTCGATATCAGTTGCTCCCATTTGCGATACTGGGATACCAGTCATACGTTCTACAGATTCAGCCACATCGTTAACAGTTGCAGTGACTTTAAGGTCTGCTGTATGGTTAGCAATTTTCTTTTCAAGTTCTTCAATACGAACCTTAGCGTTTAGAGCTGCTTCGTAGTCTTCTTTGGCAGCTGCAGCTTCTTGTTTAGCTTTTTCTTCTTCAATTTCATGTTCAACAGCATTCACATCAGTCACTGGGTGTTGAGCAGCCAAGTGAGCAGCTGTTACATCGACAAGGTCGATAGCCTTATCTGGCAAGCTACGTTGTGGAATGTATTGTACAGAGAAATCTACCGCTGCCTTCAAAACATCATCTGGCAAGATAACATTGTGGTGTTTTTCATAAAGATCACGGATACCTTGGAGAATCTTGAAAGTATCTTCAGCAGAAGGAGCATTGACCTTAACTTCGTTGAAACGACGAGCTAGGGCAGCGTTCTTCAAGATAGTGTTACGGTATTCATCTTGAGTTGTTGCACCAATCACTGTCAATTCACCACGTGAAAGAGCTGGTTTCAAGATATCAGCAAGACCTTTAGATCCTTGACCATCACCAGTGCTTCCGGCACCAAGAATTTGGTGGATTTCATCGAAGAAGAGGATAATATTTCCAGCTTCTTTGACTTCGTTTACCAAGTTTTGAATGTTTTCTTCAAAGCTACCACGGTATTGAGTACCAGCTTCAAGTCCAGAAATATCAATTGAGATGATTTCTTTGTTCTTGATAGCAGCTGGGACATCACCATTGACGATGGCTTGAGCCAAACCTTCAACTACGGCTGTTTTACCAACCCCAGCGTCCCCGACAAGGACTGGGTTATTCTTGGTACGACGAGCTAAGATTTCGCAAGCTTCTTGGATTTCTTTGTTACGTCCGATAACTGGATCCAATTTACCTTCGCGAGCTTCTTCAGTCAAGTTACGACCAAGTTTAGCAAGAATACCATCTTGTTTAGGTCCTTTACCTTGTTGTTGAGTTGGGTTCACTGCTTCACCTTCATTGCCAGGCAATTGACCTGTTTGACGATAAATAGCAAATTCTTCAGGTGTCACTTCACGACCGTTAATCATGTAGCGACGGTTTTCTGAACGGTAACCACCCATGTTACCCATCAATTGATTGAAAAGATCGTCCATATTGTTAAAGTTGTTGTTCATATAATTACCTCATACTGTGTTTTCTTGTGAAATTTTTTAAGTGTTATTTTTATGTTAATGTGTTTTTTGACTTTTACTGACCAAAACCCTAAAAATTTTTAGTAGCTTCAACTACTCTTCTAATAATTTCAGGTTTTGCTCTTGGTAGGAGACTGAGAACTTTCACAGTCTTAAATAAATTGTCATTTAGCATAAGAGCCACCTTCTTTCTGTGAATCTCTCAAAATAGCTAACTTCCAAGCTTCTTTCAGAAAGAAACTTATACATTAAGGAATCCTTTTTCCTTATAGCTTTATCATATACCTTTCATCTGCTTGGGTCAAGAATTTAGTTTTGACTTTTACTGACCTTTTTAATGAAAATTTAAGCAGACAAGCTGCAATCTTTTCATATCGATATATGGACTGTTTTGACAGCCTTCATAAGGATTTCATTTCCTTATGTTTATATTGTACAACATTGGTCAGTATTAGTCAATATCTTTTTTGACTTTTTTTGACCTTTATTGTAAATATTTTTGCAGGCAAGCTATGATTACCTTTTTACAAGGATTTAGGCTAGTCCTGCAATCTCATAAGGAAGCTATTCCTTATGAGATTATAATACACCATTAGTCAGTAAAGGTCAATAGTTTTATTTGGTCTTTTTGACCTTTTTGAAAATAATTTACGGAAAGTAAAAAAGCCTACCAAAGGTAGACCTAATAATGATCTTTAAAAGAGAGAAAGGCGACACTCTTACCATCAATCATATAAATCAAACGATTTTCAGCATCAATTCGTCGAGACCAAGCTCCTTGAAAGTCATACTTCAAGGGTTCTGGTTTCCCAATACCTGAAAAAGGATCCCGTTGAATATCTTTAATTAGCTTATTAATTCGCTTAAGTGTCTTCCTATCCTGATTTTGCCAATAACAATAATCCATCCATGCATCTTCAGTGAAAGTGAGTAACATTTTCTACTCCTTTAGTGCATGCTCTTGAGTCTCTCCAGCACGTACCTGAGCCATTCCTCTTAAAACCTTGTCTGAAAGTTCTTTATTTTGAACAATACGCAATGTTTCTTGAATGCTATCCCACTCACTCTTTGAGACCACTACAATATCTTCATCAGGATTTTTATTGACTACAGCTAGAGGTTCAAATTCATCATTAACCTTTTTCATATAATCCTTCAAATGATTTCGAAACGTTGAATAGACGACTGCTTCCATTAGCATACCTCATTTTCCTCTTTTCTTTTATTATATACCAAAAGTATAAACTTGTCAGGAACTTGTACAAGTTTATACTTTCTATTACATTTATTCGAAAAAGAAGCAAAAAAGCCTACCAGAGGTAGACCTTCTATAAAACTATTTTACTCTAATAGGTACACGTCCAAAGTTTTGTTCGCAAAGCTCGGGGTTACCTAATTGATAAACATTATCCGCTTGTTGTGTAAGCATATCCCAAGGTTCCCTTCCAATCCGAGCCACTATATCCACAGTCTTTTTCACAGATTTGAGATGAGACTGCCCTTTTTGAGAAAATCCAAGGACATGAATGGATTCAGGCAGAGGGTTGTCCACAGCTCCGACAAGGATATAGGTCAAAATACGACGTACACGAGCCTTTGTATAGCGTTTAGTTGCTACCTTATCCACTAGTTCCTCCACAGAAGAAATCTCACGGATAGCAGCTTTTAAACGTCTAGCAATCTCTTCATTCACTTGGAAAATACTAGTCAAATCGGGGTTTGTAAGAATCTGATAAACCAGCAATTGGAAATAATTATCCCAAGAGACCTGTGGAGATGTCTGAAAAAGTTTACTATCGGGCATGAACTTATCCACAAAATCACTATCTTGCTTGTGGAGACGTAGGCTGGTCGCTGAGGCGAAAGATACTTCCTTATCTGAGGAATGATAGCCGGCTCCTTGTCTCTGGATAGGATTCAACTTAATACCCTTACCAGCACAAGCTTTGGCATAGGCTAAGCCTAGGATATGATTGGGTGTATTGCCAGTAAAGGCTACACCAGCAAACTTTTCCCACATTTTTTGTGTCTTCTGTGGATAAGATAGGTCACTCGGCAAGTTTTCCACAAAGGCTTCCATGTCCTCTGACTTTTCAGCATAGACATTTGCTATTGCCTGGTAATCTAGGACTTCTTCCGTGCCAAAAGTAAGGCTATCAATCCCCAGTCGGGACAAGATATGGACGGCCCCAGCAGCAAAATAATCGGCAGACTGGACTGACGTCAAGAAAGGCAACTCAACCACGAGGTCTGCCCCATTTTCCAAAGCCATCTGAGTCCTAATCCACTTATCCACAATAGCTGGCTCACCTCGCTGGACAAAATTCCCGGACATGGCAACGATTTTTACGCCTTCAGCCTGATCCAAGAGATACTTGTGGCCGTTATGAAAAGGATTGAACTCAGCAATAATACCTGTAACTGTCATAGGCTCTTATTTTTGGGCCACAAAGAACCAACGGGCACTAGTTTCAGTCGGTTCCTTGTCCTCGAAATCAGCGTAAAGTTTGAAGGATTTGAAGCCAGCCTGCTCCAGCAAGATATCATAAGTCAAGACCTCATAGGTGCGTTCCTCATGGACCTCATCATGACGGCTAAAGCTTCCATCTTCCTCTTGGACAAAGAAAGTTAATTCATGGACAATAGAATGCGGAGCCGCATCCTCATAGGTATCCCAGAGCATAGCAAAGTCTTCTGCATTTTCATGGTAGGAATAGCCAGGGAAAACCTCATCCGTCTGATAGGTTGAGTGCACATCAAAGATAAAGACGCCATCTTCATTCAGTGCATTATAAACCTCTTTGAAGACATCCCCAACCTCTACTTCGTCCTGCATATAGCAGATAGAATCTGAGTAACAAGTCACAAAGTCGTACTTACCAGCTTGCGATAAATTCAACATGTTGCCTTCAATAAAGTCAATTTTCTGTTTGGCGGAAGCCGCACGCTTCTCCGCAATCTTCAACATATCAGCACTCAAATCGAGTCCAGTTACATCAAAACCAGCTTGAGAAAAACGTACAGATTGAATCCCAGTTCCACAAGCCAATTCAAGCAATTTCTTTTTATCCTTAGTCTTTGGCAAATGACGAAGCGAAAAATCCGTCCACAAATCGTAAAGACTATCATCCATAACAGCGTCGTAGACCGCCGCAAAAGTTTCATAAGTAGCCATAATGATGATACCAAGTCCGTCCGTAATCGGAATGAAAATTAGGGGAGTGAGACAGAACGAGTTTTCTTAGAAAAATCGTTCGTTGTCTCACCCCCGCAAGGCTGATTAGGTACTCTTCCGAGCTTAAAAAGCGAATGAAGAGTCCAATCAGCTACTGCGCCAAATAATAAATTTTAATAATGATAATTTGACATAGAACTATCTATTTTCCGACGATTACAGGACGGGTTCAAATCCTTTCTAAGATACAAAGAGCGTTAAAAGCAAAGAAAAAATAGGAAACTTTCTGCCGTATCGCTAGATACAAAGAAAGTTTATCTTTTTCTCACAGCTTTTAGCTCGCGTTCAGTTAACAAACCAACCAAACACAAGGCTCTATCCTTCCTATTAAATCTTTAGTTTAAGCAACAAAACCCAGTTGTCGCCAACTGAGTTCAATTTTTATGCCAAATAAGCTGACACATCCACCATTGGTGCTTCATGCCAGAGTTTTTCAAGGTTATAGTGTGCACGTTCATCTTCTGTAAAGATGTGAACAACAACATCGTTAAGATCCAAAAGAATCCAACCACCCTTGTTGTCACCTTCCATGTGACTAGCGTCAAGGCCAGCTTCTTTCACTTTCTCACGGATGTTGTCGGCAATAGCTTCCAACTGACGACTGTTCATTGCACTCAAAATAACAAAATAATCTGTTAGACTTGTAAGGCCGTACAAATCAAGGGCAACAATGTCTTCAGCTCGCTTTTCATCAGCAGCTTTGACAACCAATTCAAGTAATTCTTCTTTCATTTAATCCTCTTTCATTAAAAAATCGTTTTGTAATCTAAGACATCTGCAAAACGTTCATCCCAAATGTTCTCGTAAAATTCATTAATCGTTTCTGCTGGAATGTCGTCTCCATCAAAGGTTGTAACAGTACCTTCGGGAACGACTAACTTGTAGCCATGTTCGAAAGCAACTTTAACGGATGTATCAACACAATACTCCGTCTGCATACCGCATAAGACTAGTTTCTCAATTCCTTGTTGATCCAAGTATTCCTTTAATCCAGTCTCTTTAAACATGCTATTGTATCGCTTCTGAAAAACCTTTTCATCAGACTGTCTCTTTAATAGTGGCGATAATTTCCAATCTTCCGAGGTTAGAGCCTCTTCCGTTTCAATATGCTGAATATAGATAATTTCAATCTGCTGTTTTCTAGCCTGATCTTGTAAATAAGAGATTTTCTCTAACAGCTTTTGTGTTTCAAAACCTGTTTCCACTAAGATATTTTGTACATCAATAATAATAAAAGCTGTTTTCACTTACTAATCCTCTTTTAAGTAATGCACAAAAGCATTATAGGTTTCCAAGGTTTGTGGGAAAATCGGTAGAGCTTGGTGGGCCAAGTGTTCTACCGTATGGACTGTTTCAAAAGCAACTGCCTTAGCCAAGGATTGCTCTGCTACTTGTCTAGCTTCCTCTACCAAAGGGAAATTACGATTATGCTCAATATAATCAGCCACATAGACAATCTTATCTAGGGTTGACATTTCATGGCTTCCGACGGTATGGATCTCAATACTGCGTAGAATCTCAGAATCAGTCAAACCCAAATCTTCTTGGATTTTGTAAATCCCAACCATGCCATGCCAGACATTGTTCCCCCATTTTTTCAATTCAGGATCGAGCTCATACTTATCGATTAACTCTAAGAATTCCTGATCCGGAAGTTCCTTGGCATAATCATGAAGGAGGCCAGCCAAACCAGCTTTTTCAGTGTCGTAACCATACTTTTCAGCAAGAGCAATAGCAGCTCGCTCAACACCCAAAACATGATTGAAGCGTTTAGGACTCATGACCGCTCGAACTTTTTCAAGGAGTTCTTCACGAGAATAGTCTAGATATTTTTCATAGGTCATTTATAGAGCCCCGCTTTCTTGATGTAGGCAAGTACAGACTGGGGCACCATAAAGTTAGGTGTACGGTCCTTCTTAATGTAGGCTCTGACTGCACTCGAACTAATATCCATAAGGGGCACATCCACCCAAATAACTGGGTAAGAGGTTCCAGCCTTATACTTAGGACGCTGAACACCAACAAATTGGACCATCTCGATTAGTTCATCAATACGATGCCATTTTGGTAGGTATTCGACCATATCCGCTCCAATAATAAAGTAATAATCCGTATCAGGATTAGCCTCTGTCAAAAGCTTCATGGTGTCATAAGTATAACTGATTCCCTTGCGGTCCAACTCGATGGTTTCAATATCCAAACCCTCGATACCGTTAATAGCCAACATAAGCATATTAAGGCGATGTTGTTCATCAATAGTCTCTTTTTTATCGACATGAGGTGGCTCAAACTCAGGCATGAGAAGAACTTCGTCAAGACCTAACTGCTGACGCACCTGGTCCGCAACAACCAAGTGAGCATTGTGAACAGGATTGAAATTTCCACCTAAAATTCCCACCTGCTTACGGCCAGTATCTTTGATTTCTTCTTCTAGTTGAACCTTTGTAAATGGGGTTACGAGATCCAGTGCCATGTACGCCTCCTCTTTTTCAAGCATTATACAACTGACTTAAGGCTAGCTGATGCTTCAAAAGTGTTCCTATACCTTAGTTTATCCTTCACCAAGCAAAGTCAGCAACTATTTTTGGATAGCTTTGACCTTTGGTGACAACTTACGATTTTCTTTTTTAGCTGACTCTTTATAGAGAATCAAGATACGTCCAATCTTAAGAACTGTATCACAGCCAATTTCTTCTTCCAAGATTTCAGCAACCTCATGAATATCTTCCATAGTGTTTTGGAGTAGGGTTACTTTGATCAATTCACGGGCATCAAGGGCGTTGCGAACGCTAGTTTTGATATGGTCGTTAAGACCGTTTTTTCCGATTTGTACAATAGGTTTAAGTGTGTGTGCTTCCGATTTGAGGAAGGCACGTTGTTTTGATGTTAATGACATGTTTATTCCTTTTAACTACTTAATTAAGTTTAAATAATCGCTTTTCGTACGGCAACGCCAACACCTTCTGGTGCCCAAGCAGCAACGATGGTTGGTTGGTCAGCTTTTCCTTGGACACGGATCCATCCTAATCCTGAGAAGACAATGTCTGTCTTATCTTTAACAGTAAATTCATGACGAACAAGTTTTGGAAAATCAGCCAATTCCTTTGGTCCAGGAGGCATGAGAAGACTTCCAACATGCTTATCATAGAAGGCATCTGCGCCTTCAAGTTTGGTACGATGTAGCTTCAAGTTATTATCAAAGAAGGCTGTAAAACCTTGCTTATTCCCATCAATAAAGTCAAAACGTCCAAGACCGCCTAGGAATAAGCTTTGTCCTGCATTTAACTGGTAAGTTTTTGGCTTAATTTCCTTCTTAGGACTAACGTACTTGAGATCCTTCGCTGACAGATAGTGTGCCATCTGGTGTCGGTGAATAATTCCTGGTGTATCAAAAATATAGCTACCGTCATCCAATGGGATTTCAATCTTATCAAGGGTCGTTCCTGGAAAACGAGAGGTTGTAATAACATCTTTATCACCAGTAATTTCTTTGATGATGGCATTGATTAAGGTTGATTTACCAACATTCGTAACACCAACAACATAGACATCACGACCCTTACGGAGTTTTTCAATACGTTGAATCAACTCTTTAATGGCATGGTGATTTTGGGCAGACGTCAACATGACATCCACCGGACGCATGCCTTCTTCGTGGGCACGTTCTGTCAACCATTGGGTTACCTTACCATCTTTAACAGATTTAGGCAGGATATCCTTTTTATTTCCAACCAAGAGCACATCATTACCCGAAACAAAGCGTGATAAGCCTGGTATGATTGATCCATTAAAATCAAAAATATCAACGACATTGACAACGAGGGCATCACTATCACCAACTTCATGAAGCAATTTTAAAAATTCATCATCTGTGATGTGGACATCCACAATCTCATTGTAATGACGAAGACGGAAACAGCGTTGGCAGTATAACTCACCTGTTTCTTCGGCCTTTTTAATAGAGCTAGCAGGTGTGAAACCTGCTTTTTCTTTATCTTCTGTTTGAATTTGGGCTCCACACCCAATACAAAATAATTCTTCCATTAAATTCCTTTGTTGAAGGTCATTGGACCATATGCTTTTTCAATCTTTTTCCACATGCGACGTTCACGCCAACGGTTAAACTTGGTTACCCAAGCATCTGATTTCACCAAAGGCTTGACCAAAATCGATCGAATCCCAGCTCTGTGGCTAGCTCTGATGTCAGTCATTAGCTGGTCTCCCACCATAACGACCTCGTCTCGATTAAAGTGGTAACGCTCAATCGCTTCATTAATGCCTTTAGTGAAAGGCTTCATGGCACGACTCACGAAATCCACATGGAAATTGGCAACCGCACGTTCAACACGTTCATATTTATTGTTAGAGACCACAACTACCGGAATATCAGCCTCTGTCATCTCATCCAACCAAGCACGTAGCTCAGGAGTCCCATCAGGGTTGTTCCAAGCAATCAAGGTATTGTCCAAATCGACCAAGACGGCACGAATACCGTGTTCACGTAGCTGGTCAGGTTTCAAATCATAAACAGCCTCCACCATAAAATGGGGCCTGTAATCGTCTATAGTCATTTTCTCTCCAAAATGTTAGTTTACCTCTTATTCTACCATAATTTTAAGGTTTATGTGTGGGACTTAAGTCCTATTTTTTAAGAACATCCTTTACAGAACAATAAAGAAAAGAGCCACAATCACTCAGGCTCCATTCTTATCTTTGAATTTTTTCTTGTTTTTTAAGGGCAACTAAATTCTTAAGCGATATGATGATAACAGCAAGAACAATTAAAAACATTCCAACCACATCAATGGCAAAGAAGCGGTCCCCCATAATTAATACGGTCAAAATGACCGACGCTATAGGTTCTACCGAAGCCAAAAGACTCCCTTTGACAGCTCCAACCATGGTTGTCCCCTTAAGGAAAACGGTGTAAGCAAAGACTGTCCCAATGAAGACTAAGCCAAAGAGTGCTAGAAGATTTCCACTAGTCAAGGGTAGCTCGTACTTCCAGGCTTGGATAACAATCGGAAAGATTAAACCACCAATCAACAGACCTAAACCAATGACAATCAAACTTCCCCATTTTTCAATAGCCTTAGCAGGCAGTAAGATATAAATTGCATAGGTCACCGCCGAAAAGAGACCCCAGAACAAGCCCAGAGGTGTAATCGCCAGCTCCCTTATCTGACCATGCGTTGCGATGGTAAAGGTTCCCACAATAGCCATGATAATCGCCACTAGCTCTGCTGCTGTTGGGAACCTACGATATTTTGCACATACAAAAGCCAGGATGATAACTGGGGTGACATACTGCAAGACCGTCGCTGTCCCAGCATTAGTGTATTGAATAGCACTAAGATAGGCGTACTGATTTAGTACCAGACCAAAGAGCGCAAATAAGGCGATACTTACTAAGGTTTTTCTATCTTTAATAGCTTGTACTAATTTGTCTCGCTGCCTAAAAAAGACCGAAGCCGTTAGTAAAATACCAGACAAAAGCAAACGTAAACTCGTCAAAAGATTGACATTAACACCATGAGCCATTAGGTATTGACCAGAAACTCCTGAAAATCCCCAGGCAATTCCTGCAGTTATGACCATCAGACTACCTTTTAGCGTCTTTGACATAGTCACCTCCCAAATCTATTTGTTTCTGTTATTGTAACACAAAAAGGTCGAAACAAAACGGTTTCGACCTTTATCTATTCATTCGACCTTTATAAGCTTATTCTGGTTGAACTAAGATCTTAATTTGAGATTTATCTTGTGTTAATTCAACAAATCCTTCTTCAACGATATTCTCCAATTTAATTTTCTTAGTAACCAATTTATCAGCAGGGAAGTAGCCTTGTTCCATCAATTCCAAAACTTTAGGGAAGATGTGACGGTAGGCAATAATTCCTTTGAGAGATTTTTCTTGGATGGCGAATTCATTTGGATTGATGCTGGCTTCACGTTCCCAGATAGATACGACCATACATTCCCCAGCTTTATGAACAGCTGCAAGGGCTTGGCCTAAAACAACCGGAACCCCAGTAACTTCGTAAGAAACATCTGCTCCACCGCCTGTCAAACGATGGATAGCCTCTACGACTGTTTCCCCTTCTTCTGGGCGAACAACAATTGCTCCCAATTCTTCTGCTTTCGCTTGACGTTCAGGAGACAATTCAACCGCATAGATTTTTGATGCTCCTGCTGCACGAAGGGCTTCAACGATCAAAAGACCAATTGGTCCCAAGCCAAAGATAACAGCTGTATCCCCAGCTTTCAAAGCAGATTGACGGACTGCATACACAGCTACAGCAGCAGGTTCTGTAAGAGCGGCTTGTTCATAGCTCAAGCTATCTGGAATCACATGGACAAGATCACCGTCAAGGACACAATATTTGGCAAAACCACCATCTGCAGCAAGGCCGACAAAGTTCAAGTTTGGATCAAGGTTATAATCACCAATCAAGTTGTGCTCTGCAAGAATTGGTTCGATGGTTACACGATCGCCAACTTTGACACGAGTCACATTACTTCCGACTTCTACAATCTCACCAGAGAATTCATGTCCCAAAGTAACCGGTGCTTTTTGACCAGAATACACATGTTCTTCTGTTGGAATGAAGATTGGTCCATCCAAATATTCATGCAAATCTGTACCACAGATTCCTGTGAACTTGACTGCCACTTTTACTTGATGAGGCTGTACTTCAGGTACTTCCACTTCTTCGATACGAACGTCTTTCGCTGCATGCCAGCGAGCTGCTTTCATAGTAGCCATATGATGATCTCCTTGTTTTCACAATTTTTGGTTTTCTTTTCAGGAAACATTATACATCAAATTGTAAACGTTTTCTTTTTACTTGTCAAGGAAAAAGAGACCAAAAAAATAAGGGAAGTATCCTATGAAGTACCTCCCTAATCTAAACAATAGTTACCTTATTTCTTTTTGATTCCAGACACCTCTAGCCACCAACCCACAATCCAGCCAAGGACTAAAAGATAATTTTCAAGTGCTCCAATAGCATTCACTGAGTGATGATGTTGAAGATAACTAAGGAAATGATTGGTCCCAATACCCAGGCCACCTAGAATCAAAGCAAGCAGAACGGCTCTCAGATAAAACCAATCGTATTTGAGATTAACGGCAAGGAGGATGACCAGAACCGCCACATTCCAGATACCAATCTCCCTCTGCCAACCAACTGAAATGCCGTACCCCGAGTGACTTCCCATATAGGTTGGGAAGAATAGCTGAAAAATAATGGCACCAGTCATAGCAAGTATGACTAGGATAAATAGGACTCTTAATAATTTGTTCATAGGGTTGCTCCTACTTAATAGATGTTTTATTGAATACCATTAGTATAACAAAAAAGACCTAAGTATAACCTAGGTCTTTGAAGTTGATTATAATCTGTCGAAAAAAACTTTACTTTAAATTTGTTCGTTAATTATTAGGACAATAGTTTCCAACATAATTCAATATTTTAGATTTCCATGGATCTTCAATTGCTTTTTCAACATCTTTTGTTTTCACTCCCATAGATTTTACAAAAAAATTATTATATACATTTTTAGGTGTAGTAGAATCCAATAAGTGTGGTTCAACTTCTCCATTAATAAATGGTTTAAAAATAAGACAATCCTTTAAGACATCTAATTTCTCCTCTTTCTTTATTCCATATAATTTGTTACAATAGACGACTCCTTGAAATTGGATACTATTGTCAGACTTATTTATCTTAAATATAAAGTCAAAATCTTTAAGATTTTTGTTCGTCTTGATTATATATTTGTTGATATTCTTGGTAACAAAAACATATTCATATAACATCTGCATTACGAAAAACAAAAATATTGATAGTCCAAATGCAATTAAAGAAGGAATAATAAAATCTAATAAATTATTTGGATGATCTAATTTAAACTCAAGATTCTTATTCAAAAGCTTGAATTTAAAAGGATCTTCCTTAGATAATAAAATATAATAGACTCTAATTGCTATTAGGTAGATAAACCATATTATTTTAAAACATGTTTCAAAATAATCATAAACTGGTGTTGTTTCTATTTTAGATCCATAAAGAAATTGGTTTTGAGTTACAACAAATTCTTTTAAATATGGTAAAAGTAATGGAAGAAACCAAACTAGGATAGTTATTGCACTTTCTGATATTTTTCCGGTAGTCGAATCAAGAGAAATATAAAAGACAAATAAATCAAAAACTAAGAAAATCGCTACAAAAAATATCAACCCTAAAATAAATCCATCTAACACAAATTTGGATAATAGATTATCCATTTTTTGGGAAATTGTTTTTCTCTTATAGAGAGAACTAAATCCAAACATAGTTCCTAAAAACAAAACTAACGATAGAATCCCACTGAAACTGCTTTTCCAAAAATAAAAGAGAACTAAAAAAATAGTAGCAAAAACTTCAAAGAAAAACAAAATCTCGATAAATATAAACAAGGTCCTAAATAAAACTATAAAACATTTTTCTGCTTTATTTTTATCAGCTAGAAACTGTGTTTTTTTATGACACTTCTGATAAAAGAATGAAACTATTTGTATCAAAAGACTTATAACAAACCACAGCAATAAAATTAAATTAAAGTTTAATCCAAAATAATAAACTCCAATACTTAAAAATAATAAGATAGTGACCAACCCAATTTCAGGGTCTAAATTTTCTACAAACTTTTTCATATATAAAACCTCCGTTCTTTAGTATACAAAAAAAGCTAGCCTATATTCTATGTTCAACAAAGAATGAGACTAGTTTTTATATTAGAAAAAATTTATCAATCTTCTTTCAACTTCGCCAATTCTTGGGCAAGTAGCTTGAGGGCTACTTGTGGGTTGGCTTGGCCTTTGGTTACTTTCATGAGGAAGCCTGTGAAGGCCTTGTCAGCGTTACGTTTACCTGACTTGAAGTCGGCTACGGCTGCTTCATTGTCTGCAAAGACTTGGTGGATGATTGGAATCAAGACTTCAGGGTCTGAAATCTGTACCAATCCAGCTTTTTCGACGTATTCACGCGCACCGCCACCGTTTTTTGCCAAGTGAACGAAGACTTTCTTGGCAATCTTAGAAGAGATGGTTCCATCTTCGATGATGGCAATCATTTCGACCAAGTTTTCTGGTGTCAACTCGATTTGTTCCAGCGTTTTACCTTCTGCGTTCAAGAATTGCGCGACTTCCCCTTGGAGCCAGTTAGACACTTGCTTGGCATCTCCACCAAGGGCTACCGCTGCTTCAAAGAAGTCAGAAGTGACTTTCGTCGCTGTCAATTGGTTGGCATCGTAGTCAGACAAGCCAAGCTCTGCCACATAGCGAGCTCGACGGTCTTTTGGAAACTCTGGCAACTCCGTGCGCATTTCCTCAATCCACTCATCTGAGATTTCAAACAAGGGAAGGTCTGGTTCTGGGAAGTAACGGTAATCTGCTGCCCCTTCTTTGACACGCATAAGGATCGTGCTCTTGTTGGCCTCATCATAACGGCGTGTTTCTTGACGAATGACACCACCCGAACGCAAGATTTTCGCTTGGCGCTCCACTTCGTATTCAAGACCTTTACGGACGTTGGAGAAGGAGTTCAAGTTTTTCAACTCCGTCTTGGTACCAAATTCCTCTTGGCCGTATGGGCGAAGGGAAATGTTGGCATCCACCCGCATTGATCCTTCTTCCATCTTGACGTCAGAAATACCTGTGTATTGGATGACTTCTTTCAAAGCTGTCAAATAAGCATAGGCTTCTTCTGGAGAACGCATATCTGCTTCAGACACGATTTCAATCAATGGAACCCCTTGACGGTTAAGGTCTACGTAAGAGAATCCATCTGTTCCGTGCGTGTTCTTACCAGCATCTTCTTCCAAGTGGGCCCGTTCAATCCCGATTTTCTTCGTTGAGCCGTCTTCCAATTGCACTTCAATCCAACCGTTGTAACCGATTGGCTCGTCAAATTGTGAAATTTGGTAAGCCTTTGGATTATCAGGGTAAAAATAGTTCTTACGGTCAAAGTGCATGTGCTGATGGATATCCATATTCAAGGCCAAAGCAGCCTTGATCCCAGCGTCCACAACACCCTTGTTCAAGACAGGAAGCACCCCTGGGAAAGACCAGTCAATCACATTAGTGTTGGCATTTTGCTCGTTCCCAAAGTGGGCAGAGGTTGGTGAGAAAATTTTTGAGTTTGTATTCAATTCAACGTGGACTTCAAGTCCGATGACTGTTTCAAAGTTCATTAATTGTCACCTCCGAAAATAAGGGGTTGTTGCTTGTGGTAATCCGTCGTAGCTTCAAAGGCAGCTGCAGCTTGGTAGATTGTTTCTTCAGAATACTTAGGACCAATCAACTGCAAACCAACTGGAAGACCTTGCGCAAAACCTGCAGGAATCGAAATTCCTGGAAGACCTGCCAAGTTGACTGGAATGGTCAAGAGGTCAGCCAAGTACATGGCAACCGGATCATGGTTGAGCGAATCCAAATCAAAGGCTACACTTGGAGCTGTTGGACCAAGGATAAGATCGTAATCCGCAAAGACTTTTTCGAAGTCTCGGATAATGAGGGTACGGACTTGACCAGCTTTCTTGTAGTAGGCATCGTAGTAACCAGATGACAAACTAAAGGTACCCAGCATAATCCGACGTTTGACTTCATCACCAAAGCCTTGGCTACGAGTGTTCACATAGATGTCATCCAAGTTCTTGGCATCTTCCGCACGGAAACCATAACGAATACCATCGAAACGTTGCAAGTTTGATGAAGCTTCAGATGAAGCAATGATGTAGTAAACGGCAACCCCGTATTTAGAATGAGGCAGGTTGACTTCTTCGACAGTTGCTCCCAATTTTTCAAAGTGCTTAGCTGCATTAAGGATAGTTTCTTTGACTTCTGGGTCAATTCCTTCCCCAAGGTATTCCTTAGGAAGGGCAATCTTCATGCCTTTGATGTCTTGACCAATTTTAGAAGTAAAATCGGCTACGCGTACTGGCGCTGAAGTTGAATCCTTGGCATCTTCACTGGCAATAACATTGAGCAATTGGGCATTTTCCTTAACCGTTGGTGAGAAGGTACCAATTTGGTCAAGTGAGCTACCAAAGGCAATAAGACCGAAACGTGACACAGTTCCATAAGTTGGTTTGAGACCAACAATCCCGTTGAAGGCAGCTGGTTGGCGGATAGAACCACCAGTATCAGAACCAAGAGACAAACGAACTTGCCCTGAAGCGACAGAAGCTGCTGAACCACTAGAAGATCCACCAGGCACCTTGCTGTGGTCCCAAGCATTTTTAGTCGCCCCATAGTAAGATGTTTCACCAGATCCACCCATAGCAAATTCATCCATGTTGGTCTTCCCGATGACAATCATATCTTTGGCTTTTGCATTGGCAACAGCTGTCGCATCAAAGATAGGCTCGTAGTTGTAGAGCATTTTTGATGCCGCAGTCGTCAAGATACCATCTGTTGAGATATTGTCTTTGACAGCGAGTGGAATCCCTGACAGGAGGTTATCTTTTTCGATTCCTTTTTCGTCAATAGCCTTAGCTTGGGCAAGTGCTGCTTCTTCAGCCACCGTCACAAAGGCATTGACAGCTTCTTCACGCGCCTTGATATCGTCAAGTGTCGCTTGTGTCAATTCGGTTGCTGAAATTTCCTTAGAGACAAGGAGATCGTGCAACTCTTCAATGGTTTTATTGTTGAATGACATTAGGCATCTCCTCCATCTTCTAGGATAGCTGGTACCTTAATGTAATAGTTATCTTTTTCAGGTACATTTTTAAACAAGCGGTCACGGTCTGTCCCTTTTTCAGCAACATCCGGACGCAATACGGTCTTACGATCAGCCATGGTCGTTATTGGGGCAACACCTGTTGTGTCCACTTCTTCCAACAATTCCACCATGTCGACAATTTTAGACAAGGTTGTCGCAAACTCAGCTGTCTCTTCTGGAGAGAATTTCAATTTTGAAAGATTGGCAACGTGGGTTACCTCTTCTTGCGTAATTTTCATCTTGCTTCCTTTCGTGAAATGATGATTTTTCAATACGTTCTATTTTACCATAATTAGGCCTATTTTGCTTGGAGGATAAAAAAACTGTAGTAACTTTTTTGTCACTACAGTTTACAGAGATAGAGCTTTTTCAAAACACTTATCGTATGGCTATCAAGAGCTTTCTCCAAGCCTCTAGGATTTCTGGTTTCAAATACTGTTTTGCCAGGTCATATGAGACTTGGTGCATAGACTCAAGATCACTTTCTAAGGCAAATACAATTTTGTCTGCCATCTGAGAAACAAGTAGGTTCTCATCCATAGTTTCGCTATAAGGAACCAGAAAGCCGTTTTTACCATCTTTGATGAAAGTTGGATTGCCATAACGGGCGTCAAAACCAACCAAGGCTAGACCTGCTCCCACAGCTTCCATCAGAGTCAAGCCAAAGGTCTCCCACTGAGAGGCGGTGACATAAAGTTCATACTGTGGGTAAACTTCACGCAAATCCGCATGTCCTCTAAGTTGGATGTAATCATTCGCCCCAAGAGTATCAATCAGATCTTGTAGATTCTCTTGCTCGCCACCTTTACCGTAGATGTCAAAGTGAAGATTTGGCTCTTTTTCATGAGCAAGGGCGACTGCTCTTATAGCTAAATCCAAGCGTTTACGTGGGTCCAATCGCGAAGCGGTCATCAAACTAAGAGGCTTCCTCTGCTCCTCTGGAAAACTAAGGTTATCCAAATGTCCCACTGCTAGGTCATGAATACTAGCATCTGTTACACCTTGCTTTTTCAAGGTATTCTCTAAAACAGCCTTTTGTGCCTCCGTAGCTGTAATGAAGAAATCAAAACGTTGGGCGTACTTAAAGATGTAATAATACTCATAGTAGAGGTCGCCATTTTCAAACTCATGCTCTGAATGAAAAACGAAGCCTAACTTTGCAGGTGTATCCAATTCATAAATCGGTCGCATAAACTCCATCAAGGAGGCCCTATCCAGCAACAAGGTATCCGCAGTTGTCAGTGGAAGTCTTGCTAGAAAACGACGCATGACCTCTGTTTTTGTTACTAAAATCTCAGTTCCCAACCTATATAACCAGCTGGTCCCTTGCTTGAGTTCTTCAAAGGCGATGCGACCATCTTTATTGTGATAACTTCTCCTGATGATAATGCCTTTTTCAAAGTATTCTGTGACTAATTTACTTGTTCCATACCACTCACGCTTTAAAAGCATACCATTGACGTGGTAATCCACATACCGCACACAACCTTTTTGGTAGGAATCCATCTTGAAGACTAAAGAAGTGCCATCAGAACAGACATAAACAGAGTCTGTTTCGCTTTGACTCTTCAAATCTAGACGTGTCAACTTAAATTTTTGCTGTAAGGCCCCCACTGTCAAGGATGGGATATGACTGTCTTGATCTGTAAAGCTAAGATAGGCATGGAGGAGTTCCTCGTAGCGATGCCCTAAAGCAAGATAATAGTCTAATTTATAGGGTTGTGGCCAGGTCGTAAAGACAAACTTAGCAGGCTCATTTAATTCACGTAGCATCAAAGCTCTCGACGCCTGGGCCACGTCCACACCATTAGGCTCAAAGCCCACCAATAGGTTAAAGGTGTAAATTGTCATCTTCTTCCCCCTTCAATCTAGTAAAGAAAGCTAAGATTTCTTCTCTCTCGGCGAGTTTCAAAACCTCTTTCTGACTTTCAAGAGCCTTAGGGTAAAACTCTGGTTGCTGTAAGAGTTGTCGGAAATCTTGCTCTAGTTCCTCTAAGGAAGTATAGACCGTTGGTAAGTCCTTATAGTAGTGACGATGAACCGTTGATTCTAAGCCATAAAGTAGCTGCCCATTTTCAATCGCATCCAATGTTGCATCAGATACTTCACTTCCATAATTCAAGTCTAAATAAATGAAACATTTCCTTAGTAGCTCTTGGTATTTCTCCTGACGAATCCCTGGGTAAAGATGGACATTTCCCTTATCTTCGAGACAAGTCAATTTAGGTCCCATACTAGTTTGGGCTCCAATGTGAAAGTCAATATCCGGAAAAGCATCAACCAAGTCAGCTAGTCCCTCAATATTTTCAGAAGCAGTCATCACCATAGCCTGAGGCACAAAAGTCTGGGAACCTTCTTGTTCAGCACCAGCTAAATAAATCATGCCTGAGCAACGTTCCTCTTGTGGATAATAATTAGTAATCAAAACATGATTCACTTGACTTTGAATAAACTCAAGACCATCATGACTGTCGGAGCAATAGACCAGACGATCAGCATTCAAGGTCTGCAAAATCGGGATTAGATTGGAATCCATACAGATGATAGCTTCGTCTGACTTTAGAATTTGATTTAAAACAACCTTAGTTAATTCTTCCCTACCCGAGAAAATCCTATCTCTTCCTTCAGATTCTTGATCAATCAAGTACCCATCTTGAATATAGTGAAGCAAGACCTCTTCTTGATTACGATTAAAGTAAATATCCATAATGCCTTGTCTCTGATCATCCAGAAGTCGCTGTTTGGTACGCCAACCATAGCGATTATAGTCGTCTATCGCAACAACTTTTTCCCCTTGTCCAAACCATTGGACTTGTTTGACCGTACGTTCCTTTAGATTGTCACGAAAAATGACACTAGCACGACGGTCTTGACCATCAAAAATATAGGTCGTAATCCCCAAAGTCCACAATTCCCAATATAGAGGAACTGACAAATCGTTAAAAAAGAGTGGTTCCCCTTGATAATCTTCCTCAGAGGAATAAATAAATGATGAAGCTAAACTAATAGTAGCTTTATCTACATCTGTTTCAAAATTAGTGTAAAACACACGGTACTGGATACCAAAGGAATCTAGTAATCTTCTCAGTTTTTCCGTTGCCTGACTGGGTTCTTGTGCAATAATGAGCATAGTTATCCTTTCTGACTAATCCAAGCTATAAATAGCTTAACCCTCGACCTTTATTGCTCCAAAAATCTCAAGTTAACCTGCGCCGTCTTATAGGTCTCAGTATCTTGAAGATTAGCTTCTTCCATTTTTTCAATCGCCCGTTTTAGACGCGTCTTATAAATATAACGATGCCAGGTCAAATCATAGCCCAACATACCTAGCAAAGCTAGTTTTTCATTCTTAGCTTCCATCTCATCTAAAACACGCTTCTCAGTCCAGACCTGTGACAGCGTATCCTTACGACCCACTCGGTACCAGTAGATACACTTCTCAGTATGAACCACACGATTGGCCTTTAACAAGAGTTTGTACATCAGGAAATTATCTTCAACATTTTTACCGACAGGAAAACGAAGATCCTCGAATAAGGAAATCTTGTAGAGTTTCATCATGGCACATGCCCAAGCCATATCTCGTGTCTCTTGAATGGCATCCTGATCTATGATGTCTCTTCCTTCATAGAGGGTTTCAGAAAAATCGTTCTCCGTCACCTTAATCAAAAACTTACTTGTACTCTCATTGAACAAGTTATAGTTGGCAATAGAAACATCTGATTCATACTTTTTAAGCTGAGTGTATAAGGTCTCCACATAATCCTCTGTTACCCAGTCATCTGGGTCTACAAAAGTGATGTAATCACCTGTGGCTAAGTCAATTCCTGTATTTCGGGCTGCAGATAAGCCCCCATTAACTTGTCGCACATAGCGAATACGCGAATCTCTCTTGAAAAATTCCTTGCAAATCTCCTCTGAATTGTCAGGAGAACCATCATTGACAAGAATGATTTCAAGTTTTGGATAAGTCTGATTCACTATCGTTTCCAAACACTGCTTCAGGTAAGCTTCCACATTATAAATGGGAATCACAATACTCACTACTTCTTTATTTTCCATGGTCTATCTCTCAATCGTATCTATATAGTCTCGAACTGCCTCTACCATTTGGTCTACTTGGTCATTCTTGAACACTTGATTTTTCCCAGTCTGGTCATGATTGGTCCCTTCAAAAGAGAAAATTGGAAGACCCAACTGATGAATCGTTTCTGTGATATGATCAACCTCGTCAAATGGGTTGATATCCAAATAAAAATCTATTTTTTCCAAAACCTTTCGACTGGTCAATGGATCAAAGGACGGATAGAGAATAAGGTTTGGATACTGCTCCAATTTCACCAAATTAAACCCAAAATGAGAATGAGCCAAAACATGAAAAGCTACATCTGGAAGAGCCTGCAGCAAATGTTCCAATTCAAAGATGTCTGCCGTATTAGTATAAATAGCCGTATGGTAAGGAAAATCACCTACCATATCACTAAAGCTAAGCTTTAAGGATGGCTTTCTCAATAAGATGTCTTCCCAAGATAGGGCATAATAAAACCACCAAATGTCTCTGAAACGATTGAAACGCTTAGAGGTCCAAGGTTTATTGTGAGAGGTGTAATGAATAACCGCTGGCACCCCTTTAAAAACATCATACCAATCCAAGTCCCCATATCTGTACTGATCCTTGTCAGAGCCTACTTGGAGATTATAAGTCCATGGAAGTTGGTGCCAGACGTCTTTAAAATAAAGATTCAAAATCCCTTGATCGCCATAAACATTTTGATGATGTTCTTTAGTTAAGTCAAAAAGAGACTCTGTCACCTTGTGTTGTCGCCACCAGTCGGTATCAATAACCATCAAACCAGCGTTAAAACCATCTGTCGTCGTTGGACGATCCACTACCGCTCCAATACCAAATCCGCCCAGATTTACTTCAAAAAGTGGTGACAAATCCTGCGTGAAGATCATGTCACAGTCTAAATAGAGAACACGATTTTCTTGAACAAACTCAGGTATCGCATAACGGAAAAAAGTCGCATAATGAATATGCGCACTTGGAAGCGAAAATTGTTTAAAGCTTTCTGCAGACACACGACAATTGAGAATTTCAGAATCAATAGCCTCTAAACGACGATTCATCAGCGTAAACCATTCTGTTGGTAAATTCTCATTTAGCACATAAATTTTCCACTGCCCTTGATGTGCACACAAAGATTTAAGAGCTACCTCTAACTTTTCCATATAGGATAGCTCAGCTACAAATACAACCGATTTTTTACCCATGTTTTCTTCCTCTCAAACTCTAACAAGAATATCATTTTTTAGAAAACATTACAATTTCTATCCCTTACAAAAAAAGCCAACCCTAAGGCTGACTTTAAATGGAGATCAATTTTCTCTTAGTGCTCGTTATATGAGTAAAACAGGATTCAGACTAGCACATGGCTTAGAACACCCAACACCTCTCAACTCATAGATGTCATTAGTCGAGAACTCACACCCTATTCTACAGAGGCACCGTTACTTGCGATAACTTCTTTGTACCAGTTAAATGATTTCTTCTTAGAGCGTTTAAGACTACCATTACCATCGTTATCTCGGTCCACATAGATGAAGCCATAACGTTTCTTCATTTCACCAGTTCCAGCAGAAACAAGGTCGATACAGCCCCAGGTTGTGTAACCCCAAAGCTCTACACCATCTTCATTGATAGCATCACGCATAGCCTTGATGTGGGCTGCCAAGTAGTCGATACGATAATCGTCTTCAACATAACCATTTTCATCTGGCGTATCCACAGCACCAAGCCCATTTTCAACGATAAACATTGGTTTTTGGTAACGATCCCAAATAGCATTGAGCGTAATACGAAGGCCTAGTGGGTCAATTTGCCAGCCCCACTCTGAAGCTTCCAAATAGGGATTTTTAATAGAGGCAAAGATATTTCCAGCAGTCTTTTCATTAACTTCTGGATCACCTGAAGCCACACGACTTGCATAGTAAGAGAAGGAAATAAAATCAACAGTATGCTCTTTAAGAAGGGCCAAATCTTCTTCAGTCATCTCAAGCTCAATGCCATCACGTTCCCACTGTTTCTTAGCATAATTTGGATACTCTCCACGAGCTTGAACATCAGTAAAGAAATAGCTACTACGGTCTTCTTGCATAGCTGCCCAGTAGTCACGTGGATGGGCTGTATTTGGATAATATTGACCTGCTGCCAACATACAACCGACCTTATTTTCAGGGTCAATCTCATGAGCCAATTTCGTCACCATAGCTGAGGCTACCAACTCATGGTGAGCAGCCTGATATTTAACCTGCTCCTCATTCTCACCCTCTTCAAAGCAGAGTCCTGCTCCCATAAATGGGGCATGGAGAATCATGTTGATTTCATTGAAAGTGAGCCAGTACTTAACCAAACCTTTAAAGCGTGTGAAAAGGGTACGGCAAAGATTTTCATAGAAGCCAAGCATCTTACGATTACGCCATCCTCCATACTCGGTAATCAAGTGCATTGGACAATCAAAGTGTGTAATCGTCACCAAAGGTTCAATGCCATGCTTGTGACATTCCTTGAAGAGGTCCTCGTAAAAGGCAAGCCCAGCTTCATTTGGCTCAGCCTCATCACCCTTAGGAAAAATACGTGACCAAGCAATAGAAAGACGATAGGTCTTAAAGCCCATTTCACCAAAGAGAGCAATATCTTCCTTGTAACGGTGGTACATATCGATACTTTCCTTGGCCGGATAAAAATAACCATCCTCAAAATCAAACATCTTGCGACGTCCAGTGATAATGGAAAGGCGATCCTCACCAATTGGTACCACGTCAACATTGGCTAAACCACGCCCATCAGCATCATAGGCACCTTCACATTGGTTGGCTGCTGTCGCTCCACCCCACAAAAATCCATCAGGAAAAGTTAATTTTTTAGTCATTATTCTACCTCCTATATCTTTCGACTTAATATGGTAATAGTATACAATAGCCTGTAATCGTTTTCTTATAGTAAACTACGGAAAACTGATACTATCCTATGATTTTAGACAAAAAATTGAGAGTAGGACAGATTCCCACTCTCAATCCTCTCTCCATTATGACAATGATAAAAAAGAGTAAGAACTAACTCTTACTCCACAATTGTTGCTCCAAGCACATTTTTAAAATGCCCGATAGCAAAGTCATGAGCTTCAGGCGTCAAGGAGGCTGTTGCACTCTCTACCACCTCGATATCATAGCCCAAATTATAAGCATCAATGGCCGTATGTAACACACAAATATCTGTTAAAACTCCCGTCAAAACAACTGTCGTCACACGACGCTCACGTAAACGAATATCTAAATCCGTTCCGGAAAAGGCTGAATAGTGTCGCTTGTCCATCCAAAAGACACGATGATCGTCCTTGATGGCATCATATACACCAGCTAACTTACCATAAAGTTCTCGCCCAGATGTCCCTGCAATATTGTGAGGTGGAAAGAGTTTAGTCTCAGGATGGAAGGTATCTCCTTCATCATGTCGATCCATGGCAACAAAGATATAATCCCCATTGTCATAGGCTTCTTGAGTTACCTGAGCAATACGATCTTCAATGGCTTGGGCAGGCTTACCAGCCGTCAACTTCCCATCATCTGCCACAAAATCATAAGAGTAATCAATTGATATCAATGCCTTTGTCATGCTACTTTCTCCTTTTAAAAAAGTGGGGCAGGTCCTCCTACCTCACTCTCTTTCAGTATTCTTCTTATTCGTATTCTTTCAATTTGTCGTAGATACCTTCGTTAAGGACTTTAAGATAAGTCCCTTTCATACCGAGTGAACGGCTCTCAATAATACCAGCTGATTCCAACTTACGAAGGGCATTAACGATAACTGAACGCGTAATTCCGATACGGTCAGCAATAACAGATGCTGTCAAGCGACCTTCCAAACCGTCCAACTCGTTCAAGATAGCTGAAACTGCCTTGATTTCTGAGTAAGACAAGGTATTAATAGCCATGTTAATAGCTGTTTGTTTACGAATCGTTTCTTCCAAGTTCTCTGTTTGAAGGTTTAACAACTGCAACCCAACTACCGTAGAGGCTATCTCAACCAAGATAAGATCTTCATCCACAAAATCATGATCGTTACGCCAAATGATGAAAGAACCAAGACGCATACCACCACCATAGATAGGGGCAATTGTAGTCAAACCATCTGGGAAGTCATCTTTTGACTCCACTGGGAAAATGGTCAAGTCACTATCAATACCAATGTTTTCTTGAGTATCATAAACACGGCTGATACCACGTGTGTATTCTTCTGGAAGTTGTTTAGCTTCAAAAAACTCTTCCACACGATCATTGTTGGTTTTGTACTTCATGGCAAAACCAAGGAGAGCACCACCACCATTAACGATAGCAGCGTTACAATCAATGATATCCGCCAATTGAGCAGCCATGTTGTTGTATGGAAGATCTCCTTCCAAGCTGTCTACTGAGCGTTGCAAGATAGATGTAATTTTACGTGTTTTAGCCAGCAAATTTGCCATATTTATTGTCTTCACTTTCTATTGTAGTCATAATAATATCAAGCCTTGTACTAATCTTCTGCGTCAAGACTCACTAGCCCTATCATTATAGCACACTTAACCCAGAAATTGCAAACAATTGTCTGAAAATTATTTATTATTCTACTATTCATTATATTAAGTATATTATGGCATTTTTAGGAAGAATATTCGGATTTTTCTCAAATATATCCCCCCTTTTAGAAAAAATAAAAACCGGACAAGCCTTATTGTCCAGTTTTTTTAAGGAATTAGCGCTTGTAATATGACAAGACTCGTTCGATTTTATTACCGAGATCAGCCAACTCTTCCACTCGAGGAAGATAGACAATACGGAAGTGATCTGGTTCATTCCAGTTAAAGCCTTTACCTGGAACTAGGAGAACCTTCTCCTTCTTCAAGAGACGAAGACAGAATTCTTCATCATCTTCAATATCATACATGTTACGGTCAATCCTAGGGAAGATGTAAAGCCCTGCATCTGGCTTAACAGCTGATAGCCCTGGAATAGCGTTTACGGTATTCGTGATAAACTCACGTTGTTCATAGATACGCCCACCAGGAATCAAGAGCTCATCAACGGATTGGTAGCCACCAAGTGAAGTCTGAATAACGTGTTGAGAGAGCACGTTGGCACAGAGACGCATGTTAGCCAACATATTAAGCCCTTCAATATAGCCTTTGACATTCTTTTTAGGTCCAGAGAGAACCATCCAACCCACACGGAAACCACAGATGCGGTGAGACTTAGAAAGACCATTCATAGACACGCAGAAGACATCTGGTGCAAGACTAGCGATTGCAGTATGTTTCTTACCATCCATAACCAAGCGGTCATAAATCTCATCCGCAAAGATAATCAAATCATTTTGTCGAGCAATATCCACAATCTGTTCAAGAACATCCTTAGGATAGAGCGAACCTGTAGGATTATTGGGATTGATGACTACAATTGCCTTAGTATTTGACGTAATCTTTGATTTGATATCATCAATATCTGGATACCAGTTAGATTTTTCATCACATACATAGTGTACGGCATTACCGCCTGCTAGACTGACACAGGCTGTCCAAAGAGGATAATCTGGCATTGGGACCAAGACCTCATCTCCATCATCAAGCAAGGCCTGCATAGATATGGAAATCATCTCTGAAACACCATTACCAATATAAATATCATCAATATCTACATTTGGGAATCCCTTTAACTGGCAATACTGCATAATCGCCTTACGAGCTGAGAAAATCCCTTTACTATCCGAATACCCTTCACTGTTACGAACATTCATAATTAAATCACGAATGACTTCATCCGGTGCTGTAAAGCCAAATTCCGCAGGATTTCCCGTATTAAGACGAAGAATCTTTTCACCGTTAGCAATCATACGGTTGGCTTCATCCAAAACTGGTCCACGAATATCATAGGCAACGTGTTCCAACTTTGATGATTTATCAAATGTTTTCATAAGTTAATCCTTTCAAAAGATACTAAAAGCAGATACATCTAGCAGAAAATAAGAAAATTCAACACCTGATGGGGATTTCCACTTTTATTGACACCAACTTTATTTAGGCTCAGCCATTTGGTATCATTTCTGAAGACTTGTCTTCCAATTGTTTAATTATCATGTTTCTTACGAAGCTAATAACAGATTGTATTATACCTCTTTTTCATGCAATCTTCAATTTTTAGATAATACTGAAATCTTCACATTACTACGGACATCCTAAAGTAAGCAGTCAAAAAAAGATTTCAGAAAATCCATAACAACGCTTTCATTTTTTAAATTAAAGGAGTATAATAAAGCTAAAGATAGGAGGTAGAGCTTATGTCTCAACAATATGAACGTATTATGGTAGCTGTCGACGGTTCTTACGAATCAGAACTGGCCTTTATTAAAGGTGTGCACGTTGCAAAACGTAATAATGCTCAGTTACTATTGGTACACGTTATCGATACACGCGCCCTTCAAAGCGTTGCGACTTTCGACTCTTATATCTATGAAAAACTAGAAGACGAAGCTAAAGCTGTTTTGGCTGACTTTGAACGCCAAGCCAGAGAAGCTGGTTTAACCAAGATTCGCAAAGTTATTGAGTTCGGTAATCCTAAGAGCCTCTTGGCTGTTGATATCCCTGATAAGGAAAATGTTGACCTTATTATGGTTGGTGCCACTGGTCTCAATACTTTTGAACGCTTGCTTATTGGTTCATCTTCTGAATACATTCTCCGTCACGCAAAAGTTGACTTGCTCATTGTTCGTGACTCTGAAAAAACACTTTAGTCACCTCTCACAAGCACCTCTGGTGCTTTTCTCATACAAAAAAGAACTGAGAGTTAAAATCTCAGTTCTTTTTTGTTCTATTTTTCAGACTTTGCTGATTCAGACATCACTTCTGACTCTGAAGTTGACTGACTTTCTTCGACCAAGTCTTCACTAGCAGATTGACTTGAGGCACCTGCTTGCTCCAAAGCAAGGCTAGTTGAAAGGCTCTCACGCTCTGCTTCCTGACTAAGGCTAGCTTCAACAATCATGAGTTCCTTTTGACGTTCTGTTTCACGAAGGTATTCACGTTCTTCTAGCTCTTCCTGGCGACGTCTTTCCTGCTCAAGTCTTTGAGCTTTTTGACGCTCACGCTTAGCATGACGTTTTTGCGTCTCATCAATCAAGACTTTAGTGTTGTCTTTAATATGCATCCACTTAATAAGACGAACTAAGAGTCTCCATAGGAAAACAATAATCGATTCTGCGAAAAGAAGAATCTCAACCAGAATAACACCTAGCAAGCTCCAAGCCATGAAGAGTGTAATCAATAATTGCGTGAAAATCTTCTTCAAGTCACCCAAATGATTGTTGTGAATATTAAGAGTCTCAAGGAAAAGATCTAAAATTCCTTGCAAGAGGTGTGATTTAACAGATTTGTCTCCCTCTAAGCTCAAGTCCGTTTGAACTTCTGCCAGAGTAACAACGGTCAAGTCCCCATCTTGGTAGACATCAATACGGTCTCCTAATTTTATATCAAAATCAAAAAGCGTGCGATCTATTTTCTTAAGTCGCCCGTCAGGATGACTGAGATAAACAAAGTCATCATCAAATTTTAAAATACGAAACATAATTTACCTGCTCTTTATTGCTCCCTAAATAATAACAAAGTTAAAAAGCCCTTGTCAAGAGCTTCTTTTTCAATCCAAGGTTTTAACACCGATACGATTTTTATACTCTTGATACGTTTCAGTGTGCATGAGAGCTTTGGCATTTTTGACCCGATCTGCTGTTGGTGGTTTGACCCCTTCCAAAGGATATGGAATACCGAGCTCACGCCATTTGAACTCACCCATTGTATGGTAGGGAAGGATTTCAAATTTATCAACATTTTTCAAGGTCTTTACAAACTCGCCGAGCTTAATCAAGTGTTCATCAAAGTCTGTCAAACCAGGTACCAAGACATGGCGAATCCAGACTGGAACTTGTTTATCAGACAGATATTGAGCAAATTCCAAGATATTCTTATTAGGTTGACGGGTCACAAACTTGTGTTGTTCAGGATCAATCTCTTTGATATCCAGTAGAACCAAGTCAGTTACAGCCAAAAGTTTGTCAACAACTTCATGATACTCAGGAGTATTGCGGTAAGCAAACCCACAAGTATCAAGCGTACAGTGAATTCCTAGCTTCTTAGCCTCTGTAAAGAGGGCAGTGACAAAATCAATCTGAAGCATGGCCTCACCACCTGAAACAGTGATACCACCATGCTCACCCCAGAAATGACGGAAACGAAGAGCCTCATCTAAGACATCTTCAACCGTACGTTCAACAGCCTTATTTGACTCCATAGCCCAAGTATCTGGATTATGACAATATTGGCAACGCATCTTACAGCCTTGCATGAAAACAATAAAACGGATACCCGGACCATCTACGGATCCAAAACTTTCGGTTGAATGAACAAGTCCAGTCACCTGACTGTAATCAATTTCTGCCATGGCAGCCTCCTTGTAAACGCTTTTTACATGTTTTTATTATACCTCTTTTATCGGAAACATGCTCCATATCTGCCTGAATTCAAGCAAAGGTTATACTATAATACATCTAAAATTAAATGATATCTATACTATACCAGAAGAAAAACAAAAAAACTGGAAAAATCCAGTCTTTTATCATCTATATTATTAGGCACGTTTCTTAAGCCCCAAAAAGGCTGCAGCAGCAAGGAAAAATGTTCCTGCCAATGTCAAGATTACTGTTGATGCTTCACCAGTCTTAGGAAGTGTAACTTCCTTACCTTTAGCATCTTTACCAGTCAATGTACCGTCAGCATTCACTTTGAATCCTACTGCTTCAGGAGCGACAACACTTGTTGTACCATCAGTGTTAGCGATGACAATTTGGCTGTTTTGTGTAGACACAATTGTTTGACCAGCTGCAGTGACAACTGGAGCTGTTGGTGTTACGGTAACAACAGGTTGTCCATTAATGTTCACTGCTGGAGTTTCAGGGGTTTGAGCTGCTTCACTTGTCCCTTTATCAGTTGGTGAGGCCGGTTCTTCTGGCTTATCGGCTGGTTTCTCAGTTGGTTTATCAGCTGGTGTTGTTGATGAATCAACTGTTGGAGCCGGTGTCGCAGGTGTTTCTGGAGTTGCTGGTGTTGTTGGTTCAGCTGGTACTTCAGGAACTGTAGGTGTTGTTGGCGTTGCCGCACCTGTGTTTGAATCATTGCTACGAGCCAAGTCACCATCACTTGGGGCTGTTGAAGGACCTGTTGCTACACGATCTGTCGTTGGTTGTGTAAGAACAGCATCATTTGTCGCAATACCGTCGTCCGCAAAAGAAGTTACTGGTACAAAAGCTCCTAGGGTAAGGGTGAGTAAAAGCAAGCTACTATATATAGATTTTTTAGAAGCCATTAAGATTCTCCTTTTTTCATTTATCAGTTAATTTATATTCTACCATAAAAAAGTAATAAAAGACTGTTTTAATTAAAATCTTATTTATTTTTATTCTAAATCTATCGATACGCTAAAATATGTTAGAGCATCTCCAAAATTATAGTTCTTTTTCTGACAAAGTCTGGCAGTTTTGATAGCTAAAAAAGGCTTTATGACGTATTTTATAGACGTTTTCTAATCTTATTATTTTGATAAGCGGATATTCCAAGATAGATAAGAAAAAGCACTTTCACTCATAATGAGAGAAAGTGCCTAATTAGTAAATAGTCGCTTTTAAGTTCCAATATTTTCTAATAAAAACATGTAGAAAACTATTCTTCTGCCTCTTCTGGAGCTGCCGTGATGATTACCTTAAGTTTGGTTACGCGACCATCCTTAACCTTATCATTGATAAATTCGAGGTGTTTGTCCTTGTTGATAACTGAATAGTGTTCCTTGACTTCTTGAGTTGGGATGGCCCCCACACCAGTCAAATAATAACCTGCGATAGTATCAACGTCATCACTCTCAAGTTCTGTATCAAAATGTTCATTGAAGTCGTTAAGAGTCATAGCTCCTTCGACAATATAAGTATTCTCACCAATTTCACGAACTTCCACACTAGTTTTATCTGTTTCGTCGTCAATCTCACCAACGATTTCTTCCAAAAGGTCCTCGAAGGTAACAAGACCAGCAACGCCACCGTATTCATCAAGCAAGATAGCCATCTGATTATTGGTGTTACGAAAGGCCGCCAAGAGATCATCTACGAAGATAGTCTCTGGAACAAAGAGAGGTTCGTTCATGATTCGACGAAGTTTGATATTTTCAAAACCAAGTTCAAAACCTGCTTTTAGAAGGTTTTTAGTATGAATGACACCGATAATCTTATCCTTGTCATCCTCGTAAACAGGGATACGAGAGAAACTTTCCTTGAGAATAGCTTGGATATTTTCTTGAGTATTGTCTTCAATATCAATCATGAAGGCATCTGTACGAGGGACCATAACCTCACGTGCCATCAATTCATCAAGAGAGAAAATCCCCTGGAGCATTTCAATTTCTTCAGCCTCAAGTGTATCTTCACTCTTGGCCAACATGTACTCAATCTCATCCCGAGTCATCTGCTCATCCGCATCATCAAAGGTCATAGGCGTCAAATGAGACACAAGATTTGTCGATGCTGAAAGAATCCAAACAAAGGGACTAACAATCTTACCCGTAACAATAATAACTGGTGCTGAGTAGATGGCTAGATTTTCCTTGAGGTTCATAGCAATACGTTTAGGATAAAGTTCCCCAAAAACAATCGAGATATAGGTCAAGACAACCAAAGAAATCATGCTACCTGCTGTCTTAGCCCAGGCTGCATGACCAAACCAAGTCGCTATCACTGCACCTAGTGAAGCGGAGAGACTAGCCCCTTGTAAGAGACTGATAAAGGTAATACCAACTTGAATGGTTGATAAGAAGTTATTTGGATTTTCAAGAACCTTGAGCAGGCGAATAAATTTCTTGTCGCCTTCTTCAGCCTTTTGTTCCACACGTGAACGGTTTAGTGATACTAAAGCCATCTCTGATGCTGAGAAAAAGGCCGTAAGCAAGGTTAATATTAGTAATAAAATAGATTGAAATAATAAGGACTGACCACTGGAGTCTTCCATTTTTTCTTCTCCTCTAAAAAAATTCTGACTTCCATTATATCACAATTTCCCAATATAGGTTCCTATTTTATGCTATAATTAGAGTAATTTATCATCGAAGGAGAGACTTATGTCACTTATACGCTTAGAAAATGTCAGCTTGGCCCGCCAAGGAAAAACACTTTTGTCTGATCTTAACTGGACAGTTGAAAAAGGACAAACCTGGGCTATCCTGGGACTTAACGGTGCTGGAAAATCAACCCTCCTACGTTTGTTGACAGCTGAATTCTTCCCTTCTGAGGGAAAGGCTGAGATACTAGGCTACACCTTTGGGAATGGAGACATCACAGGTCTTCGTCAACATATCGGTATCGTCAGCTCCTTCATCACTGAGCGTTTGCCTAAGCATATGACTGCTGAAAAAATCGTCCTTACTGGTAAATACAAGAGCTCAATCCTCTACAAGGCATATGGAGATAAGGAGTTGCAAAAAGCCAAGGACATGCTGACCTCACTTGGTGCTGGAGATTTGATAGGTCGTAAATACCATGGCCTGTCTCAAGGAGAAAAACAAATTTGTTTGATTGCTCGCAGTCTCATGGAAGATCCTGACATCATTATCCTTGACGAAGCGACTGTTGGCTTGGACCTCTTTGCCCGCGAAAAACTCTTACGTCAGATTGACCGTATCACCTCGCTTCCTCATGCACCACTGGTCCTTTACGTCACCCACCATGCTGAAGAGATTACTGAAAAGATGGACCACATTCTCCTACTCCGTCAGGGAAGAATCGTGGCACAAGGACCAAAAAACGATATTATCACACCGGAAGTTCTAGCTGACTTCTACCAAAATCCTGTTCAAATTATTCCAATTGACGACCATCGTTTTTACATTAACCCTCTTTTATAGAGACAAGTCATAAATTAACTTGATTTAGGGCCAATTCTAAAACAACATCAAAACAACAAGTCCCCCAGACTAGGTCTAGGGGACTTGTTGTTTTATGGCTACTCCTCTTTTATTTTCGATACGCCGTACAAAATTAAGGCTGGAACGATGAGCTGTTCTATAAAAATATATGAACAAGAAGCCAAATTTTTTCTTGGCTTCTTTTTGCGATAACATTCATTGCTTAAGCTCGACCTCGAGCCAGATTAATCATATCATAAGTTAACGTGTTGCTAGTTTCTTTGAGAGAGTAATCCTCCAAAGTATTGACTTCCTTACGAAGCTGCTTGGCATACCGGCTAGAGATAAGTTCAGCCTGCTCGTACTCGTTGATAACCTTACGTTCCAAATAGTAGCCTCGCAACATTTCATCAATATTGTCTGGATGAAGGTGGGTGATAACCCGTTCAACAAAGGCACCTGATTGGATAATCTCAGCTTCTTGAAGGCGACTGCGTTTCAGATAAGACAAGAGATCTGAGTGATAAACACCTTCCAGATTACTCAAGGCTTCTAAAATCTGCTCCGTATTTGTTAAATAAAGTTCAGCCATATGGTCACGGTTTTCTTCCGTCAACCTAGGTCCTCTCCTAGTTTCATCCTGATCAATACGAAACTTGAAAGTAAGAGCCAAGTGCAACAATCTACGAAGGCCACGCACAAAGACAGCTAGGGCGTAAGAAAGGCTAGAGACAAAACCACGGTTGATACGACGTTCCAAGCCCTTGATATAACGTTGGTAGAGATTGTATTCGAGTTCTGAAATCTTACCCTTCTTGTAGGCATATTCCAGGCCTTCACTCTCAATTTCCATAATCATTACTCGGATATTGGCCAACTCTTCTTTGATATCATTTGATTCCTGCTCCAAGATTAAATCTTCCAAGCGTTGATTGTAGTTATCAATCGTAGCATAGACAGCCCCTTGATTGGTAGACTGTTTTAGATCTTTTTCCAACTCACCGACCACATCATTGAGAATGGCAATCTGCATATAATGGTTGGTCGTATGCGCTGGACCAGTGGCTAGCTTAGGTAGGACTAAAATCCCCGTTAAGAAGCTCAGCAAGGTCACACCCGCTACCGTAAAGAGCAAGAGACTATGTTCCAGAGCGGTCATATTGGCAACTGGAAGCAAAAGGATGGTTGCAATGGAAACCGTTCCTTTAACACCTGAAAAGGTTAACAGAGTAGCACCCTTCCAGATTTTTTTTAGTGATCGTTTGGCCCTCCAAGCTCTTTGGGCAAATACCGCACTAATCATAACAAACCGAATGCCAAACATGGTCGCTGTTAAAAGGATGATAGCAAGAAGCATCCAGAGATTATCGTAAGTGCTGCTACGCAGTACTGGGGCTGCTAGGGTTGGAAGTTCTGTTCCCAAGAGGAAGAAGACCATACCATTAAGCATGAAGGTAATGGTTCCCCAAATCGTATGAGAAACACTATCCAACTTGGCATCAAAAACGGTGATTTTTTTAAAGCGACTGGCAAGCGAAATCCCTGCTACAACAACAGCAATAATTCCAGAAGCATGAATTTCCTCGGCTACAAAGTAAGAGGAAATTGGTAGTACCAACTCTAGTAAGAGAGCACCTGTGACATCTGCAGCATCCATATTGTCCAAAATGGTCAAAAAGAGGCGATTAAACAAGGCTGTAATTAAGCCAACTAAAAAACCACCAAGCACAGAAATAACCAAATTCCAACTAGCACCAAGGAGGGAGAAGGCACCTGTTGTCAATGCAGTCACTGCCACCTGGAAGGCAACCAAACCAGAGGCGTCGTTCAGAAGACCTTCACCCTGCAAAATATAGCTAATCCACTTTGGAAAACTGAAACGTTTGGAAATAGCCGAATAGGCCACTAAATCCGTTGGCCCAAGGGCAGCACCAATGGCTAGGCAGGCAGATAAGGGTACCGAAGCAGGCAAGACGGCCTTAGCAAGATAACCGATTCCCAGCGTAGACACAAAGATAACTGGAAAAATCAAAAATAGAATGAGTTTCCAGTTACGTAGAATACTGGTAATATCACTTTCTTCACCCTCACGAAACAGCAAGGGAGCAATAATGAAAGCTAGAAAAAGTTCCGTTTCAAGCTCGAAAGCACGTTCCTTAAAAAGAAAACCGATACCCACTCCAAAAATAATTTGGATCAAAGGTAAGGGAAGACGTGGAAAGACACGATTAATAACGTTCGATAAAATCAAGCTAAAAAGAAGAACAAGCAAAGCTAACGATAGATGCATAGCTCCTCCTACCCTTCCTTATGACAACAGTTTGAGAATAGTTCTTTTTGCTTACTAATTTTTTTATCAATGGCAGTGACATCTTCCTTGGCTAAAAGTTTATGGCAACGTTCGACCTCAAGACTAGCTAACTTTTTCTTGATCTTAGCCGTTTTACGATTATCAACCTTTTTCAAAGTACCCTCGGCACTCTGCCTATCAATATATTTGGCCTGCATATCTGCAAGTTTTTCTTTAATATCTGTAATCATTGTAATTTCTCCAACATCACCAAAAATGGTGGGGTATTAATTTGATTAAGGGGTTGGTAAAGCATAGCTGTGAAAACACGCTGGTCCAAACCGATAACGTACTCTAGCACAGCATCCTTCTCCATATCACCACCATCATGACCGTAGTAAATCATAATAGCCAAGCGCCCACCAACCTCTAAGCGATCAAGGATTTTCTCAATGGCCTCAAGAGTCGTATGGGGCTTAGTGATGACACTTTTGTCTGCAGATGGCAGGTAGCCCAGATTGAAAATAGCTGCTCGAATAGGTTCCGTGACATAATGGTCCAGATTTTCGTGACCATCTAAAATGAGTTCCGCATTTTCAATTCCCAGGTCTGACAAGCGTTGACTGGTCTTTTCAAGCGCCTGCTCCTGCACGTCAAAGGCATAAACCTTCTTGGCAAGACCAGCCAGAAAGGCTGTATCATTGCCGTTTCCCATGGTCGCATCGATAGCTACACTCTCATCATCCAGCACTTCTGCTAGAAAGTCATGAGATAGATGAATGGGTCGTTTAATCATGCTTTTTCCTCCTTCTCGCTAGCTACTTTGCACCCTTGCCATGAGTCACGACGTTCCATCTCTTTGTCAATGGCATTAAGGACTTCCCACTTGTTGAGACTCCACATAGGACCAATCAACATATCTCGCGGCGCATCACCAGTAATCCGATGAATGACGATATCCTTAGGGATGATTTCCAACTGGTCACAGATGATTGACACATACTCTTCCTGACTCAGCAATTTGAGACGCCCCTCGTGGTAATCTCTTTGCATACGCGTATTGGTCATCAGGTGGAGGAGGTGGAGTTTGATTCCCTGAATGTCATTGTCCGTCACACAACGGCGAACATTTTCCACCATCATCTCGTGGGTTTCCCCTGGTAATCCATTAATCAGGTGCGATACAATTTCAGCCTTGGGCGCACGCTCACGCACACGCTTAACCGTCTCCACATAGAGTTCATAGCTGTGTGCTCGGTTAATGAGTTCTGACGTTTCTTCATAAGTCGTCTGCAAACCAAGTTCAACAGTCACATGCATACGTTCTGTGAGTTCTGCCAGATAATCAATCACATCATCTGGCAAACAGTCTGGGCGGGTACCGATATTGATACCAACAACACCAGGCTCATTGATAGCCTGTTCGTAGCGTTCCTTGATAACTTCAAGCGGCGCGTGGGTATTGGTAAAGTTTTGAAAATAAACCAGATATTTCTGAACTTCTGGCCACTTGCGGTGCATAAAGTCAATCTCATGGTAAAACTGCTCACGAATCGGCGCCTCAGGAGCTACAATGGCGTCCCCAGACCCCGATACCGTACAAAAGGTACAGCCACCGTGGGCCACTGTGCCATCACGGTTGGGACAATCAAAGCCCGCATCTATAGGAAGTTTGAAAATCTTTTCGCCAAAAATTTCACGATAGTAATCATTGACTGTTCTATAACGTTTTTTCATAAAGACTATTATAACACTTTGACCTTAAAAAGAGAGTAAGACTAGGACAAAAATCATGGATTTCTGCCTGTCCTACTCTCTCTTCTTACTTAGTCTTTTTCAAATAATCAATGGCTTCTTGAGCTGTTTTAACAGGGACGATTTTCATCTTGGTCCCCAGTTTCTTGGCAGCTTCCTTGGCCTCTTGATAGTTAGTCTTGGCATCCGGATCAGCCTTTTTCATTTCCTTAGTTACTGGATTATTTGGCACGAAGAAAATATCTGCGCCACTATCAGCCGCTGATTTCACCTTGAGGTAGGCCCCACCGATATCACCGACAGCCCCATCCTTTTCAATAGTGCCTGTTCCAGCAATTTTACGGCCAGCCTTGAGGTCTTGACCAGACACCTGATCGTAAATAGCCAAAGTAAACATAAGCCCCGCACTTGGTCCACCAACACCATCAAGTTTAAACTTCACGTTTTCAGGACTCTTGACCTCAGTATGATCCGTCAAACCAATACCGATACCATTTTTACCATTAGCAATCTTAATGATCTTACCAGTGGCAGTCTTTTCTCTGTCCTCTGTCATATAAGTGACCTTGACTTTTGAACCCAACTTAAGTCCTTGGACGTATTTAATCAAGTCAGTAGAATTATCAAAGGTCTTGCCATTGACAGCTGTCACCGTATCCGCAATATTAAGGACACCCTTAAAACTAGAATCATCAGCCACCTGAAGCACATAAACACCCATATACTCCAAGCTAGCCTCCTTACCAGCCAGAGTCAAGCCCTGATAAATCGCCTGGTTTTGTGAAGTCTCCATGTAAAACTGGTTGATACGCATGAAATCTTCGTCAGAGTAATTTCCAGTCGCCTCTTCAGCTGTTTGAAGCTTTGCAAAATCATTAAGCTGAGCATAGAGCATAAGGGCCAAAGTTGCCTTGGTTTGAGCCACCGCCACAAAATTGTAGGATCCTTTTGAATCATCAGCTTTCTTATCTACAGTCAAAACTTCCTTAGTATCAAAAGCCCCACCCGGAAGCTCAACATAATAATTATTTAGCGGGAAAAAGAGGGAAAAGAGGAGGAAAAGTACCGTAAAAATACTTAATAACCACCACTTAATCCGCCAAATTTTCCCTAATAGTGATTTAGATTCGTTCTTGTTTGCCACGCTTGGCCTCCACTTCCTTAACAACTGCTTGCGGAACATAAGAACTAATGTCCCCCTCAAAATAAATCAACTCACGCACACGACTCGAGGACACTGGTGTCACCTCATGACTAGCAATCAAATAAACCGTTTCAAGCTCAGGCGCCAGCCCCTTATTGAAATAATCCATATTAGCCTCATAGTCAAAATCTGTCGCATTACGAAGGCCTCTAACCAGATAAGTCACCCCAAGATCTCTGGCGACATCTACAGCCAGACTATCGTGAGCCGTTATAACCTTGACATTGGGAAGATCTGCTACAACCTCTTCCAAGATACGCTTGCGAGTCTCAATGTCCCAGAAGCCCTGCTTATTTTTATTATAAAATAGTCCAATATAGAGCTCATCAAAGAGCTTGCTGGCTCTGGCAATAATATCCATATGCCCATTGGTAATCGGATCAAAAGACCCCGTAAACATAGCAATCTTTGTCATAGCATTCCTTTCTACAACTTCCCTATCAAAGGCTAACGCACGTAAACGGTCACCTTACTGATACCATAGGTTTTCTGCTTCCAAATCCCAAAGTTTGAAATTTCTTCAGGCAAGTCCACAGTCTTATCCGTCTCGCAAACCAACATAACTTCTTCAGCCAAGAGCCCTTGCTCCTCTAACTGAGTAATATTAGCCACAATCTGCTCTTTGGCATAAGGCGGATCTAAAAGCACCAAGTCAAATTGACCTGTCAATTGTGTCAATGCACGCGTTGCATCCATCTTCAAAAGCTGAAACTGCTTCTCACTCTTGGTCATCTTGATATTTTCCTGGATAATAGCCTGTGCCCGACGATCCTTTTCCACGAGGACAGCAGACGACATACCACGACTGATAGCCTCAATAGCCAGGCTACCGCTCCCAGAAAAAAGATCCAAAACACGCCCTCCATCAAAGAAAGGACCAATCATATTGAAAATGGCACCTTTGACCTTGTCCGTTGTTGGACGAGTCGTTTTGCCTTCTAACGTTTTAAGCGGACGCCCGCCAAAATCACCTGCTACAACACGCAAGTTGGTCACCTCGTTTTTACTGATTTTTAGTAAGACTTTTTTATTATAACAAAAAATTACACATAGATGTTGCCACAAAGAAATCTAGTCATGCTAAATACCTACAAGACCACACAAAAAACTCGAGAAGCTCCCGAGTTTCTATTCATTTTACTTATCACCAAGTGCAGTCACGTAGTTGTAAGCTTCGATACCAGCTGTGGCACCATCACCTACGGCTGTTGTAATTTGGCGAAGGTCTTTCTGGCGGACATCCCCAATGGCAAAGATACCAGGAATACGTGTCGCCATCTTATCATCTGTAATTACCCAACCATCTTGGTCAGTGATGTCGAGACCTGTCAAGTAATCTGAAACTGGATCAAGTCCCACATAAACAAAGACACCACCAAATTCGTGGTTAGTCACCTCACCAGTTTTGACATTCTTGATATCAACACTGCGAACCTTGATATCATCACCCTTGATTTCTTCAACGACTGAATCCCAGATAAACTTGACCTTTTCATTGGCGAAGGCACGGTCTTGAAGAACCTTTTGGGCACGCAATTCATCACGACGGTGAACAATGGTCACGCTATTGGCAAAGCGTGTCAAATAAATTCCTTCTTCAACGGCAGAGTCTCCACCACCAACAACCAAGAGGTCTTGATTACGGAAGAAGGCACCATCACACACCGCACAGTAAGAAACACCACGGCTGTTGTACTCTTCTTCACCAGCAACACCAATATGACGGTGTTTGGCACCAGTCGCAATGATAACTGTCTTGGTTTGGTACTCCTCATCACCAGTTTTGACAACTTTATAGTCACCCTTGTCTTCGATACCAGACACAATACCATAAAGATTTTCAACGCCCAATTTTTCCAAGGGTTCGAACATCTTCATTGACAATTCAGGACCAGAGATACTTTCAAAACCAGGGTAATTTTCAATATCAGACGTGTTATTCATCTGTCCACCAGGAGCACCTTGCTCCAAAGTTGCCACTTTAAGGTTGGCACGAGCTGCATAAAGTGCTGCAGTCATCCCCGCAGGACCAGCTCCAATAACAATTGTATCGTACATGAGTAACTCCTTATATGATTTTCTTGTAGAGATATCTTACACCTAATGTGCCAACAAAGCTAGAATTATGCATTCAGCACGATAAGAATCGCCATAAAAGCAAATGCCAAAACGGGAATCGAAACCATCGACATCATAATAGCATCATAGAGGGCACCTTGACGCTCCTTAACAGTTTTGTCTGCACGACGTAAGGCACGCCATCCAAGCCAAATGGCACCAATCACCAAGCACATAAAGAAAGCAATCACAAGGCCTAAGAGGTAAAATTTAAAAATATTTAATAACATAAAACATCCTAAAGTGAGAAATAGAAAAGGCTGAGATAACATTCTCCAACCTCTGAATTCGACTAGTAATAACTGCGCGATGCAGTATCTGACTTGACACTTAGTCACCTTTGAGGTTTTCAAAAGCTCCTAATCATCCTAGTGGGAGTTTAACTATGGACTAAAATGTAGCCCCATCCCATTACCTTTTCTATTGTAACAAAAATCCCATCTTAAAGATATTGTTTTGAATAAGAAGCGAAAAATTCTTTTGTTCGTTCTTCTTTCGGATGGTTAAAGATTTCATCAGGTGTTCCTTGTTCAAGGATATGCCCTTTTTCAAGGAAGAGTACCTTGTCAGCCACTTGATAAACAAAGTTCATGTCGTGACTGACCAAAATCATGGTTTGACCTGACTTAGCTGCATCAGCGATTGATTTTTCAACCTCACCAACCAACTCAGGGTCAAGGGCAGATGTTGGTTCGTCAAGCAAGAGCACATCTGGCTTCATAGCAAGGGCACGGGCCAAGGCCACACGTTGCTTTTGACCACCTGACAAGTGACGTGGGTAGTGATTTTCGCGATTTGAAAGTCCAACCTTAGCAAGCTCTTCTTTGGCAATCTTAGTAGCTTCTTCGTCAGAAAGTTTCTTAACAATCTTAAGACCTTCCTTAACATTATCCAAGGCTGTACGACGTTCAAAGAGGTTGAACTGTTGGAACACCATGGACAACTTACGACGAAGAGTAAGGATTTGCTCTTTGGTAATTGTTTCGAAATCTACCTTGAAATCATCAATGGTAATGGTACCAGAATCAGGTTGTTCCAAATAGTTCAAGCTACGAAGGATTGTTGACTTACCTGCACCAGAGGCACCAACAAGAGCTACAACTTCACCCTTTTCAATGTCAATATCAATGCCATCGAGAACCTTTTGTCCTGAAAATTCTTTGGTCAAATTTTTGATACTAATCATTAGCGGTCACCTCCAATGCCAGAAATGTTAGTCGCTTCAGGAGCCTTAATGGCCATATGATTTTCAACCGAACGACCAATGTACTCAATCAAGATTGAGATTGCCCAGTATACAAGGGCAACTGAGATATAACGTTCAAAGTAACGGTAGTCGGCACCACCCAAGATTTGAGCCTGTGCATACATTTCGACGATACCTGCACTAAAGGCAAGTGATGTTCCCTTAGTCAAACCGATCAAACTGTTAATCAAACTTGGTGTCGCAATAACCGCTGCATTTGGAATGATGACACGACGGTAAACTTGTGCTGATGTCATCCCAAGAGAACGGGCAGCTTCGATTTCCCCAGCGTCAACGGCCTGAATCGCTGCACGGATGGTCTCACTCATGTAAGCTGCTTCATTAAAGGCAAAGGCTGTAATAGCGAAGATAGCTGGTGGAATCTCATTAATGTTCCAATCTAAGCCGAACTCACCATTCAAGTAACGAAGGAAGAGTGGAATGCCATAGTAAGTCAACATGAGTTGTACAAGGATTGGTGTCCCACGCAAGAAGCTCACAAAAACGGCTTGAATTGGATAAAGGATACGTACTCGATTGATTTTAACAACCGCAAAGACAAGGGCCAAAATCAAACCGAAGAAGGCACCTGCAATAGTCAATCCCAAAGTTAAAGGCAAGCGTTCCACAATCTTAGGAACAGCATCGAAGACAGCCTTCCATGAGAAGAGCTTACCAGCTGGCATCCAAGATGAAATCCATTTGAAGACAACCGTAACCAGTTGCAAAACATAGCCCCAAAGGATTTCCACTAGCCATGATAAGGGAATGGCTAAAGCAACAGCTACTGCCAAACCAACCAAGCCAAGGATAACTTGGAGATACCAAGGTGACCGATTAAATGCTTCTATACTCTTTTTCACAATGTCGCCCTTTCTTTCTAAAAAAGTCGGTTAGCCTAGTGCTAACCGTTCAAATATCTTATCGTAAATTTTATAATATTCATTTTAGCACGACTCAGAAAGTCTGTGAAATAGTCTTTTCTTATCAAAGTGATAAGGAAATCATATCACTGATAATTCAGCTTTATTAACGTCAAAAAGCTGAGACAGCAGTCTCAACTTTTAACAGTCTTATTTCAAATCACTGACGTAATCGCCACCGAAGTATTCCTTGCTGAGTTTGGCAAGGGTTCCATCCTTCTTGAGCTCTTTGATACGTTTGTTGGTAAAGGTTTTGAGTTCCTTACCTTGCTTATCATTTGAGAATAGAAGATATTCAAGACCATCAGTCTTCATACCGATATCGTCTTTAATCTTATTTACAGCCAACTTATAGCCTTGATCTTTGACAATGTACTCAGACGAAATGGCATCGTAAAGGATAAAGTCAATTTTTCCTTCTTGAATGTGTTGAACACGTGTTGAAAGACCAGTTGAGCTAGAAGCGTAGTTGATTGTAATTGGTGTCTTGTCCGCATTGGCATGGTTCCAATTTTCAAGCAATTGAGCATAGTTAGAGCCAGGAAGTACTTCTGTCGTCTTACCAGACAAATCGTCTAGGCTGGTATACTTGGTTCCCTCAGCACTGGTGATGGCATAGTTAGAACGTGAAATCGGATCTGAGAAACCATATTTCTGCGCACGTTCTTCATTGTAGTTGAAGTCATTAGCCGCAATCTGATAACGTCCAGAGTCCACCCCTGTCAAGATGGAATCAAAAGGCGTCGTCACAAACTTGACCTCATACTTGTCTGAATCCTTGAAAATAGCCTTGACCAAATCAATATCATACCCCTTGAAGTCGTCACCTTTTTTGAAAGTGAAAGGCGCCGTATCAGAATCCGTCGCAACAGTAATCGTCTGCTTTTCACCAGATGCCTTACCGTCACTCTTATTTCCACAAGCAGCCAAAGTCAAAACTGACAAGCCAAGAATCCCTAAACCTGCAAGCCATTTTTTCATATCTATATTCCTCGAAACTTTCATTAATAGTTAGTGATAATAGTTTACCATCTTCATCCAAACTCGTCTAATAATAAAATCCTAAGTGGTGATAGATAAAGGTTATAGGGGTAAGGGTAGAAATAACAAGATAGAAAAGAGTTGCCACACCAGTGACAACTCTTTTCGTCCAAAACAGCTTTCCATACATGTTTAACATCAAATCCACTAAAACACTACTTATCCTTATCTGATGACTTACTGCTTGAGTCGCTACTATCTTCAGGTTGATAGTCTGACAAATTCTTATGGATGCGTTCGGCGTAAACGGCTCTGCTTCCTGATTCGTCATGGTCGACCAAGGCTTCGGCAAGCTCTTTATAATCTTCTACAGAAATAGTCCAGTTTCCACCATCATCTTTGGTAAGCTTGAAAGTCTTTTCCAGATTATCAGCACCTGTCAAAGGTGTATAGGATATTTCTTTATCAATGTCCTTAAATTGCGTCAAATCACCGTTAAAGTTTTCACCATAAAGGAATTTCGTTGTGAGATCTTTGGCCTTACCTTTTTCCACATCGTTGTTATCAGCTTGATTCCATTGCTTCAACTTGTCAATGTCGTTGTCATAGAGACTCATAAGGAGAGTACGAACAGCAGCTGCAGCTCCATAGGCACTAACAGAACGCGAAGTAAAGGTAACTGTCGCATCATTTCCCTTAACTTTGACATCCTTCAGCTTATAGTCCTGAATCTTACCAATCATATTACGACGAACCTTAAGGAACTTAGAAAGTACTTGAGTTGGTGTCTTGGCATCATAGCCTTCAATGTATTTAAACGTATACTTTTCTTCCGGTGTATACCCCTTCTCTTCAATAGTGTCTGCAACCTGTTTTTCAAAGACATTCGTTTCAGTCCAGGTTTCGTAATTTTCACCGTAGAGTTTTGAAAAACCGTTACTAGATTTTCCAAGCATGGTATCAATTAAAACTGTCGCATCAGCCTTGGCACGTTCTGTCGGAGTTGGTGTCGCTTTTTTCTTCTCAGCTGGCTTATTGGAAGCACAGGCTACAAGAACCAAGCAGGTTGCTAAAATCAAGCCCAGATAAGTAAAAACTTTTTTCATTAAGATTATTCCCTCATTTCTATTGGTTACTATTTAAGATAGCATAGGTCTGATGATTCTTCAAGGTCACTTTTCAGGGTATGAAGCAAAACTCTTCCTATTATATTGTTTTTAAATCATGACTCCAAATCATCCAAATCTAACTGCCTGCCCTCTTGATCCTCTAAACCTGTCAGGGTGACACCTAAGAGGCGAACACCACTGCTATTTTCCTCCAGTTGATCAAAAATGGTATGAGCAATCCTTTCGATGGTGTCGAAATCCTGGGTCGATTTGTCCAAGGTCATACGCTTGGTTAAGGTTGAGAAATCCGAATAACGGACCTTGATGACAATAATTCGACCGACTTTTTTAGTTTTCTGAGCACTTTCAGCTACTCGCCTAGCATTCTTAGTCAACTCAGCCTTGATGTCATCTTCATTATAAAGAAGCTTGCCGTAGGTTCGCTCACTTCCGATAGATTTACGAACACGATTGGGCCTAACAGGACTATTGGAAATCCCCCTAGCCTTTCGAAAGAGATCAAATCCAAAACGTCCAAAACGATCAATCAGAGTCATCTCAGGAACCTTCAGAAGATCGGCACCGGTGTAGATATCCATGTCATGAAGACGTTCAACTGACTTTTTACCTACCCCATGAAACTTTTCAATAGGGAGCTTTTCCAAAAATTCCTGAGCCTCCTCTGGAAGTACCACCGTCAAACCAGCAGGCTTTTGAAAATCAGAGGCTAGCTTGGCGATAAATTTATTATAGGAAACACCTGCTGAACAAGTCAGGTGAATTTCCTGCCAGATATCATACTGGATAAGCTTGGCTACCTTAACCGCCGATTTGACACCAAGCTTATTTATCGTCACATCAAGATAGGCTTCATCGATAGACATAGGCTCAACCAAGTCAGTATAGCGTTTAAAAATCTCACGAATTTGCATCCCTACCTCTCGGTAATGGCTATAATTTCCTGAGATAAAGACAGCATTAGGACAACGTTCATAGGCTTCCTTAGAAGACATGGCTGAATGGACACCATATTTTCTAGCCTCATAATTACAAGTTGATACCACACCACGTCCCCCTGTTTTTCTAGGATCATGACCGATAATAACCGGCTTGTCCTTAAGACTTGGGTCATCCCTCATCTCGACCTGAGCAAAAAAGGCGTCCATGTCAATATGGATGATTTTCCGACTGGTATCATTTATTAGAGGAAATTCTAACATGGCTCCCTGCCTCCTTTCTCAGACTTATCTCATTGTAAAGCTTTTCACATAAAACTTTGGGCCTACAAAGCATTCTCCCCTTATGATACCAAAATCTATCAAAAAACAGAAATTTATAATACAGATTTGTCGTTTTCAAAACTGTATTATAAAAGAATGTCTCTAAAAATGGAGTTTTAAAGTTGTGTAAGCGTTTACTGTGTGATAGAATACTTCTAGAGAATGTAACAGATGATTTTGTTACTAGAATTATAGGAGATCCAAACTATGGCAACGGTTAAAACCAACACAGATGTTTTTGAAAAAGCGTGGGAAGGCTTTAAAGGAACTGACTGGAAAGAAAAAGCTAGCGTTTCACGTTTCGTTCAAGCAAACTACACACCTTATGATGGTGACGAAAGCTTCCTTGCAGGACCAACTGAACGCTCTCTAAAAATTAAAAAAATCGTAGATGAAACTAAAGCAGGCTATGAAGCTGAAGGACGCTTCCCAATGGATACTCGTCCAACTTCAATTGCTGACATTGACGCAGGGTACATTTCAAAAGAAGATGAACTTATCTATGGTATCCAAAATGATGAGCTCTTCAAATTGAACTTCATGCCTAAAGGTGGTATCCGTATGGCGGAAACTGCTTTGAAAGAACACGGTTATGAACCAGACCCAGCTGTACACGAAATTTTCACAAAATACGTGACTACAGTTAACGATGGTATCTTCCGTGCTTACACTTCAAACATCCGTCGTGCACGTCACGCTCACACAGTTACTGGTCTTCCAGATGCTTACTCACGTGGACGTATCATCGGGGTTTACGCTCGTCTTGCCCTTTACGGTGCTGACTACTTGATGCAAGAAAAAGTTAACGACTGGAATGCTATTAAAGAAATCGACGAAGAAACTATCCGTCTTCGTGAAGAAGTTAACCTTCAATACCAAGCACTTCAAGATGTCGTTCGCCTTGGTGACCTTTACGGTGTAGATGTTCGTCGTCCTGCCTTCGATACTAAAGAAGCTATCCAATGGACAAACATCGCCTTCATGGCAGTATGTCGTGTAATCAATGGTGCCGCTACTTCACTTGGTCGTGTGCCAATCGTATTGGATATCTATGCAGAACGTGACCTTGCTCGTGGTACTTACACTGAATCAGAAATCCAAGAATTCGTCGACGATTTCGTTATGAAATTGCGTACAGTTAAGTTTGCTCGTACAAAAGCTTACGACCAATTGTACTCAGGTGACCCAACATTCATCACAACTTCTATGGCTGGTATGGGTGCTGACGGACGTCACCGTGTTACTAAGATGGACTACCGTTTCTTGAACACTCTTGACAACATCGGTAACTCTCCAGAACCAAACTTGACAGTTCTTTGGACTGACAAATTACCTTACTCATTCCGTCGCTACTGTATGCACATGAGCCACAAGCACTCTTCTATCCAATACGAAGGTGTGACTACTATGGCTAAAGACGGATACGGTGAAATGAGCTGTATCTCATGTTGTGTATCACCACTTGACCCAGAAAACGAAGAGCAACGCCACAACATCCAATACTTCGGTGCTCGTGTTAACGTGCTTAAAGCCCTTCTTACTGGTTTGAACGGTGGTTACGACGATGTTCATAAAGACTACAAAGTATTTGACATCGATCCAGTCCGTGATGAAGTTCTTGACTTTGACACTGTTAAAGCTAACTTCGAAAAATCTCTTGACTGGTTGACTGACACTTACGTAGATGCCCTTAACATCATCCACTACATGACTGATAAGTACAACTACGAAGCTGTTCAAATGGCCTTCTTGCCAACTAAACAACGTGCTAACATGGGATTCGGTATCTGTGGTTTCGCAAATACTGTTGATACATTGGCAGCTATCAAATACGCTACAGTTAAACCAATCCGTGACGAAGATGGCTACATCTACGACTACGAAACAATCGGTGAATACCCACGTTGGGGTGAAGATGACCCACGTTCAAACGAATTGGCAGAATGGTTGATTGAAGCTTACACTACTCGTCTTCGTAGCCACAAACTCTACAAAGATGCAGAAGCTACAGTTTCACTTCTTACAATCACTTCTAACGTTGCTTACTCTAAACAAACTGGTAACTCTCCAGTTCACAAAGGGGTATACCTCAACGAAGATGGTTCAGTGAACTTGTCTAAATTGGAATTCTTCTCACCAGGTGCTAACCCATCTAACAAAGCTAAAGGTGGATGGTTGCAAAACTTGAACTCACTTGCAAGTCTTGACTTCGGTTATGCAGCTGACGGTATCTCACTTACTACTCAAGTATCACCTCGTGCCCTTGGTAAGACTCACGACGAACAAGTTGATAACCTCGTAACTATCCTCGACGGATACTTCGAAAATGGTGGACAACACGTTAACTTGAACGTAATGGACTTGTCAGACGTTTATGAAAAGATCATGAGCGGTGAAGATGTTATCGTACGTATCTCTGGATACTGTGTAAACACTAAATACCTCACTCCAGAACAAAAAACTGAATTGACACAACGTGTCTTCCACGAAGTTCTTTCAATGGACGACGCTTTGGGATAAAAACGAATAAAGAGCTCGCAATAGCGGGTTCTTTTCTTTTTGTAAAATACTTATTTTCATTATAGTTTTCTAAATCTACTATAATTTACATTTGACTTTTTTCTCAGATTAGCTATAAAATAAAAGCGTTTCCGTTTGGTTTCTCCAAACACTTCACTCTCAGAAGCACCTCAGAGAAATGACACTCTATCACTGTCTAACTGCTAGTTTACAAATAACAGGTCAACTAGTATGACAATAAAATAAAAGAGTACAAGGAAGAAAGATGAATAAGAAAAGTTTTAAGCTAATTGGATTAGTAGCTCTCGTAGCAAGTACAGTCCTACTCGTAGCCTGCCAATCCGAGACAAAAACCAAAAACTCAAAGTCCAAGGACGTTCAATGGGGTTATACTGGCTCTACTGGTCCAGACCATTGGGGTGACCTTTCGAAAGATTATGAACTCAGCAAAAATGGTAAAGAACAATCTCCGATCAATATCACCGGAGCTGAGGACGTTGATCTTCCTGAACTAATCCTTAATAATCAAGAATCAGAAGCTCAAGTTAAAAATAACGGGCATACTATTGAAGTCAGCTTTAAAAATCCAAAGAATACCCTAACGATTGGTAACGAAGTTTACAAGTTGCAACAGTTCCATTTTCACGCACCAGCTGAGAATGAAATTGATGGTCAGACTTATCCTCTAGAGGGGCACTTCGTATATAAGACAGATAATGGGAAAATCACAGTTATCTCAGTTCTCTATAATTATGGCGATGAAAATCAAGCCTTAAAACAAATCTGGGACAAAATGCCTCAAGCGGCCAATACTGAAACTGAGCTTTCTCAGGCCATCTCACTTGATGATTTCTATCCTGAAGACAAGGACTACTACAACTTTGAAGGTTCCCTGACAACACCACCATGTACTGAAGGTGTTAACTGGATTGTCTTCAAGAATCAAGAAACTGTCAGCAAGGAACAATTGGAGAAATTCACTCAAACCCTTGGATTTGAAAATAACCGTCCTATCCAAGATACAAACGGTCGAAAGATAAATGAATAAAACAAGATAAAGAGCTTGATGATAACTCCTCTCATCAAGCTTTTTTTCGTTGACGATATACTAGAATCTTTGTTACACTGGTTCTATGATTATCAAACATACAAGAGATACACTTTCAAAGACTTATCTAGATGCTGTGGCTATTCGAAACACCGTTTTCGTTAAAGGGCAAGGAGTTCCTCACTCTATCGAGATTGACGCAAATGAAGCCTACTGTATTCACTTTGTTTTATACGATGATAAAGACAAGGCTGCAGCAACCGTACGCCTACTGCCTAATAAAGATTTGACTCAGCTTACCCTCCAACGTATGGCGGTGCTCGATACCTACCAAGGTCAAGGTCTGGGAAGCATTCTCTTGAAAGAAGCTGAAGATTTTGCACAAGAGCAAGGCTTCCAGACTATTTCTCTCCATGCTCAACTCGGGGCACTTAAGTTCTACCTCAATAATGGCTATCAGGAAGTCGGTAAAATCTTTGAAGAGGCTGGTATCCAACACATTACTGTTGAAAAATCATTACTAAGTAAAAAAGCTTAAGCAGTAGGTCAACTGCTTAAGCTTCTTCTTTTGTCGCAAATATAGGATAACCATGCTCGACAGCTAGAACTGTCACATTTTTTCTAGCTTTTAATCTCTCTGTGATTTTTTTCCAGCTACGATTTCCCATAATGATAACGATCATCGTTACCATATAAACTAAAAAAGCAGGATATCTAGCAAAGTCGGTAAATGTCAATTTTAAGGACTCCAGAATTTTCCTGAGTATAAAGGCGTAACCAATCACAATATGAGTGAGTGCACAAAAGTACCCTAAACATATAAGCAAATACTCTATTTGAAGCTTCTTGGAACGCCTCTTGTAGAGCAACTTATAGTCTTGACCATACTTTTCAAACACAGGAAAATGAATATCAAACCCTCTTCTCATACGAAGGACTTTTAAATCGGGTTGGGCACGATACCCAAGGCAATGAATCAGTTTGTATAGTAGTTCTCTTATCAAAATATAAAAAGAAATAATAAGGTTAGATAACAAGCTAATAAATACCAAAACTACAAAAGAGTCTACATCTCTATCCGTCGTCAAAAAAATGATCACCACTGTAAAACACATACCACAGACAAAGAGACTACTCCCGTTAAGCATGCAAAAGAGAAGACTCAGAAACCAGGAGACAAATCTACTTTGTTTAGGTGGCTTAAGCGACCGTTCCATTATGAACTCCTTCTTCATGATTCCAATCAAAACATGGTAATTTTTGATTAACTTGGTGAGCCCTTCGTATAAGCATCACTTTAGTCTTTATTTCTTTAGAAAAATAGGGTAAAAATACTCCTCTGAGATAACTTTTAAGTTAAAATAACGGACAAAGTGACTTTTCAGATGTATGAGCCATCTTACAGAAAAAATCAAAACACCACATAAGAGCAAGAAGATTATATAGCCAACTTTTCCTAAGGTGAAGCTATAACCGATTAGAATAACTAAGATGATTAAGAGGTAGAGTCTACCAAGAGTCGCTAGGAAATAAAGAAATTGATGTCTAAGAGAGCGCTTATCATATAGTATTTTGTAGGCATCTGTCGTTTTTTCAAAAAATACTATATATGACGTTCTACCTCGGTAATCCTCTTCTCCAAAGGGGCGGGCATGGTAACCACAGAAATGAAAAAGTTTAAATAAGATGCCATTCCACATCCTATAAAATGTCACAACCAAAAGTATGACAGCAATAACTTTTGGAATATCCACCTTTTGCCCGACCTGACCAACACCAAATAGATGCTTCAGCCATACAAATGTCACATAAGACAAGACTATCAAACATATCTTCAAAAAGATAAACAATTGTGTCGCCCCGACACTAATCTCACCTTCTAGAGGATTAAAAGATGTCCCTCTTCTATTTTTATTTGTCAGAATGTACCAACTCCTTCTTCATTATCTCAATTAAAACATCTCTGTCCTTAATCCATTGAGCTCTCTCATCCTTGTAGTAAGTACGATTACTGAGGAAAATCGCCGCACGTTGAGCTGGGATGTTAATCAGAACAAAGGTACCTGTATAACCAGTATGAAGAATCCACTCTCCTTGAAGGTCCCAAGCGACACTACGTTCCTTGTTGGATTGGCTGATATTCTGCGTCATATTTTTAGCAAAATCATCCGTCAAATAGTGGTTAACAAAAATCTCTAAGTCTTTTAAGGTTGAAAAGAGACCTGCCGACCCTGTGTGTTCTTTGAGAACTCGAGCCTTGGGATCATGAACAGTCCCACCCGGAACCCCCTCAACAGTTGGAACAGCAAGGTCAACTGGCCCAAACCGTGTTTCAGACATACCAAACGGTTGGAAAATTTCGGAGTCAAAAAGCTTATCCAGTGTTTGTCCTGAGACTTTCTCAAGCATCAAACCTAGGAGAATAAAATTAATATCTGTATACAAGAAAGGTTTATCAGCCTTAACTTTGATAGCATTAATAGCAGCAATCAAGCCAGCTTGGTCTAAGTCATCACGATTTGGAATAAAAGGATCAATTCCGCTACTGTGAGAAAGAAGCTGACGAAGGGTTAACGTCTTATCCACTACTTCAGGATAGTAAGTCGATAGTTTCTCATCCAAGTCCAATTTTCCAGCCTGCAAGTAGAAAAGACAGAGGGTCCCAACTCCGACTACCTTGGAAACACTAGCCAGATCATAGGTCAGTCCTGGAACTACCGGATGATTTCCATCCTGAGTTCCTAGATAATGCTCCTGCCAATCTTGTCCGTCATAAAGTGCAAGGCTGGCACCTGGAAAGATGTCAGCCTTGATGTAGTCTGTAATTGTTGACAATGTTTGTTGAAAATTAGTCATTACTTTGTAAACCAAACCTCAATATTGCTCATGTCAGTGAGTGCGAGCAAGTTCCCTTTGCTGTCTAGGTAACTTGAGAACTGTTCCTTTTCAAGTTTCTCATGCAAGGCAACCAAGTCGTAGTCTTCAGCTACCTTAAATTCTAGAATTTCCAAATCCCAAGTCTGGTCTGGACTCACTTGGAGGTCAGGACCTTCTGCTTTCTCAAAGTGGATAGACAAAGGCAATTCTTCGCCAAAAAGATTGTCGTAAAAGAAAGCTGCTTGAGCTGTATCAACAACGTTCAAGGTCAAAGACTCAACCGTAAAGTCTGACACTCCTTTGAAATCTTCTTTTTCTTCAACATCTGCGTACTCGACTGTCTTGAGAGTAGACAAGTCATCTTCGGCATGCATCAAAATAAGACCATTCTCAGGTGAGATTGTTTCAAAAGCATACCCTTTTTCCCCTTGGAAAATAGCCTTGGCTTGGTGATCATCACGCGCCAAAAGGTACTCAATCTCAAGTGGATCTGAAACCTTGATAACCACTTTATTAATTTTCTTAGGGCCTTCAACCGCACGGCAACGGTAAGCTGGTGACTCCTCAATCACAAAAAGTGAGTTACGGTCTGTCCAATCTGTGAAGACCGCAAGGGCATTTTCCTCAGTCAAAAGCTTAAATCCTAATGTATTTTGGTAAAAATCAATATTTTCTTGTCTGTTATTCACACGAAAAATTGGTGTGTGAAACTTAAAATTCCCTGATTGCGTCATGACAACCTCCATTCTTTTCTATTTTATCCGAAAAGAGCCTATGTGACAAGGATTTTCCTAAGAAAAAACAGGATTGTAATTTTTTCACATTCTTTCACATAAATTATGAAAATCATTATATTATATTTACCTTAGGACTAGCTATTTCCTCATTTTAGAGTATAATAGAGTCTATGAAAACTCTTGTCAATAATCTGGCATTTAGACATGCCTATCAGGGATTTTTTTTACTGCTGATGATAGCTATCCCAAACATCACCTTAGGTATGACAACCTTATATAACAATCAAACTGGGTTGACCTTCACTAGCCTTGAAAGCTGGGGAATTATCGCTGTCAATCTCATTATTTTTTACATTACCTATCTTTGGGCTAAGAGTGAAGGTTTGGTTACTCACTTTAGACTAGACCGCAAGGATACTAAAGCTATTATCTGGGGCTTTGTTCTTATTTTTCTGATGGGAGTTATTGGGAGCAATCTTATGCTACTGACCCACACCAACTACCATGCAGAACTTCAAAGAACCCTTACGACAACGCCTATCCTACCAGTAGCCATTAGCATGATGACTACAGCCTTCTTGCAAGAACTACTCTTTCGCAAGTGGATTTTCACTTGGTTAGCCCCTTATTCGACAGTTGCTGTTTTAGTGAGTACCGGTCTCTTTTGTCTCTTCCACATGCCTACCAATCTTGCCCATCTCCTCCTTTATATCGGAATGGGTTTGGCCCTCTCTATGGTCTACCAAAAAAGAGAGAACTTATCTACAAGTATCACACTTCATGTTTTGTGGAACCTTTACACCTTAGGTGCTACAATTCTGGTTATGACTACTCCTATGTGACTGAGAATGCTTTCTCAGTTTTTTTGTTACGTTCAAAATTTTAAGCATAAAAAAATCTGAAGCATTGGCTTCAGATTTTTTATTATTGATTAAAGATAGAGGGCTTTGAACAAGTATACTCCCAAAAGTCCTGCAAGGATTGGCGCCACAACTGGAACCCAAGCATACCACCATTTAGAATCACCTTTGTGCTCACCAAGAACTGATGTTGGCAAGATGTGGTGAAGGAGACGTGGCATCAAGTCACGGGCTGGGTTAAGGGCTGGTCCAGTAGGTCCACCGAATGAAAGAACCAAAGCGGCAACCAAGAAACCAACACCGATGTGAGCTGTTTCAAGAGCTCCGTGGAACTGTCCGTCAACCATTTCTTTAGTGTAACCAACAGCAAGAGCTTGTTGGGCAAGCTTGTGACCAAAGTAGTTATTCGTCAAGGCAAGGGCACCAAAGAAGAGGAGGAATGATCCTGCAAACTCATTGACAAAACCATTAATACAAGCACGTTTGTGATTTTCTGGAGTGTCATCATGATCGTCAACTGCTGAGATCGTTGAGAAGGTACCAAGAATATTGTTAGGGTTCTCAGTTTGTGCATAGTAAGGTTGGTGAACCCAAACCACAATAGCTTGACCTGCGAAGGCACCGAGAAGTTGTGCAACAAGGTATCCAGGAACACCTACCCATGAGAACAAGCCAGAAGCAGCAAGTCCAAGTGTGAAAGCAGGGTTGATGTGGTTACCAGAAACATCACCAAACATAAGGGCTGGCATCATAACACCAAAACCATAACCAAGAGCGATAACAATCCAACCAGACTTGTTACCTTTTGTTCCCGTAAGCTCAACGTTGGCAACAGCACCATTACCAAGTGCTACAAGAAAAGCAGTCGCGATAAACTCAGTGAGGTATTTCAAAACCCATTCACTGGTGAACGCTTCTTTTAAAAAATCATTCATTTGTCTCTTTATTTCCTTTCGATTTTACAATAATTTAGACATCTATCATTTTATCAAGTATAATGTCTGATGTAAAGATATTTCTGAAATGTTTACGTATTATTTTTGAGGTTTTTGAATATGAAATTTAACCAGTTTAGTTACATCCCTGTTAGTCCTGAAATTGCTTGTCAGGAACTCCGTTCTTTGGGCTTTGAAGTCTCTCTAGATGCTAGTGCCAAGGCCAATTTTGAAGCCTTTGTTCGCAAGTCCTTCCTTTTCTTTGAAGATACTGATTTGGCTTTGAAAAATTGGATTGCTGATACAGAGACTGACCTCCTAACCTTCTTCCAATCAGACCGTTCTTTGACTGCTGATGTCTTTGGTTTGGTGGCTCTTCAACTGCTAGGATTTGTCCCTAATGTGGACTTTACAGACAGTGCGGCTTTCCTAGAGAAAATGGCCTTTCCAATCAATTTTGATGGTAGTCTTAACAACCTGCATCAATTGTTGGCGACACGCACACAGTCTGGCAATACCTTAATTGATCAGTTAGTAGCTCAGGATTTAATCCCTGTAAGTAATGACTACGTCTTCTTTAATGGTAAGAGCTTAGCAACATTTGACACTAATCAGCTTCACCGTGAAGTGGTTTATGTCGAAACACCTGTAGATACTGATAAAGACGGGCAGTTAGACTTGGTCAAGGTGACTATCTTACGTCCTGATGTGGACTTCCCAGTTCCAGCCATGATGACAGCAAGCCCTTATCAACAAGGGACTAATGAGCCTGCTTCAGATAAGCTCACCCACAAGATGGAGGGAGACTTGCTCGTCAAACCAGCAGGTAAAATCTCTCTTAGACAACCTGAAATCAAGGTACCAAAGGCAGACCTTACGCCTATCAATCCTGTCACAAAGGCTCAGGAGCGTTTTGCTCACACAGATACCTACACACTTAACGATTACATGTTAGCTCGTGGTGTGGCCTCTATCTATGTATCCGGTGTCGGTACCTTCAACTCAGAAGGTTTCATGACCTCTGGAAACTATCAACAGGTTCTGGCCTATAAAGCTGTCATTGACTGGCTCAATGGTCGTGCACGCGCCTTTACTAGCCGTAGCAGACAGCATACAATCACTGCTGATTGGGCTTCTGGTAAGGTGACTACTACTGGACTTTCATACTTAGGTACCATGTCCAACGCCCTTGCTACAACTGGCGTTGACGGTTTGGAGATGGTAATCGCTGAAGCAGGTATTTCTTCTTGGTACGACTACTATCGTGAAAATGGACTCCTCGTTAGTCCTGGAGGCTACCCTGGTGAAGATCTCGACACCTTGACTGAATTTACCTATTCTCGTGCCCTATTAGCTGGAGAATACCTACGCCACCAAAAGGACTATGAGACCTACCTCAAAGAGCTAAGCAAAGCCATTGATCGTACGCACGGAGACTATAACCAGTTCTGGCATGACCGTAACTATGTGCAATTCGCAGATCGTGTCAAAGCCACTGTTGTCTTTACACATGGTAGCCAGGATTGGAATGTCAAACCGATTAACGTCTATCAAATGTTCAATGCTCTTCCAGACTCTCTTGAAAAACACCTCTTCTTCCACAATGGTGCCCACGTTTACATGAATGCCTGGCAGTCTATTGACTTCCGAGAAAGCATGAACGCCTTGATTTGTCAGAAACTCCTTGGTTTGGATAATAGCTACACACTGCCTACAGTCATCTGGCAAAACAACCAGTCTGAACAGACTTGGGAGGTTCTCGATAACTTTGGGCACGACAATGGTAAACACATTCAGCTTGGTGAGACTGAAGCTAGTATCGCTAACCATTATGAAGAGGAAATCTTTGCCAAATACGGTAAAGCTTACCAAAGCTTCAAAGACGACCTCTTTGCAGACAAAGCCAATGCCATTACCTTGGACTTTGAACTGGACCAAGACATCCAGATTAATGGCCGTGTCCACCTAAAACTCAAGGTTAAGTCTAGCACAAACCGTGGTCTCATTTCGGCCCAAGTTCTAGAAATGGGTGACAAGAAGTATCTCGCACCTATTCCCGCACTCAAACGCATGAATTTAGATAACGGCCGTCTCTTCAAGGAAGAAGCCTTACGTGAATTGCCATTCAAGCAGGCAAAATATCGTGTCATTACCAAAGGACACCTTAACCTGCAAAATCGCAAGAACCTCCTTAGCATTGAGAATGTCACTCCAAATGAATGGATGACTATCGGTTTGGATTTGCAACCAACCATCTACAAACTCAACAAGGGCGACAAACTACGACTCGTTCTCTATACCACAGACTTTGAGCACACCATTCGTGACAATAGTGACTATGAAGTAACTGTGGACCTAAGCCAAAGTCAGATGACATTGCCTTATTAGTATTTATCGCAAAAATCCCATAGGATGAGAACTCCCATGGGATTTTTTTATTGTGTGGAAATAAACAAGATTTAGTCTTCAATTTTTACGATTCATTTTAATATTATTTAAACAAATGATGTAGCCAAGACAATGGAATAAGACAAATTCTCAATGAACAACTCAACCTTAAAACCAAGAAATCTTCCCTAATGACATCAATAGCCATAACGAATCGCTAGCAATTTTCGCAACTCTGCCATTCGCTCCTCGATAAAGGGAGACAAGGTTAGCTGGTCTTTTCTGACCACTTCGGATATTTCCAGTGACATCCTGCTTAAGATATAGGGAGTGGCTGAACGAGAGTCTGCAAGTTCCGTTCGGTAAGAGTGCAGGACCTGCTTCAAATCAGCATAATCTGGCTTATCTCCAATAGTTTCAATTACTTCATCGATGATAGCTACTGCTTGTTCTCGTCTCTCTTTGCCTCCTGCAAACCATTTAAGTCCTGTCATTAAGAAAACCTCCTTATTTCTTTTAACTAATTTTTCAATCACATCTTTAGTATAGCACCCTGATAGTCATTTAAAAGCCAGCGTCCCAAAAAATAGCTATAGGTCCTAAATGGTAGCCAAATCCAGATTGGATGCTGACTAGATAGAGGATTTAAAGCTATATTCCCAATGACTACTCCTAAGATTGCTGATAGGAAACGTAACGAACGTAACACAGCAGAACTAAATTTTTGTAATATCACCATGGTCATTCCTTTTCTACTAGAGTCATTTACATAAACTACTAGGGCGTTATCTAAAGAATGATTGGCTATTATTCTGAATCTAGAATAGCTAAAACCTCGTATCTGTCACATTACTTGTGCTAGATTAGAGTAACGACATCACTTCTCATTTCTAAAAATCAGCTGACTAAGATCATCAGAGAACGATAAAGAAACATAGAGTGACAAGGTGTAAAATAAAAATGTTCTTTCTTGATGCCAGAAAAATGTTATCACACATTGAATACATACAGCCAAGATAACTTGTAGGATAAATTTTATGTATTTTCTAGAAATAACAAATTGTTCCAATAGTAATCCTCCTTTCATGACATTTTTTGAAAACCCAGACCTTGCAGGTTTTGTCTATACGGTAGAAGAATTTCTTTCAAGCCATAGAAATCCTACTCTAATTTTCACATTTTTTATTAATCACTTTCTTATTATAGCGCTTTTATGCACTTTATGCAACGTAAATTGAATAATGTCACAAATGGTTACTATATTTTCTATCTTTTAAAATATTTTTTGACTTGCAAGTAAGCTAGAAAATCACAGAGAATTAACAAAAGCATTAATACGGCTAGTACTATACGGTCTGTGGTATCACTGAATGTTAGTAATGTGTAAAACTCTACACAAAGCACTAGCAATGAGATGACAAGAAAGACAATGAAGGACTGCCGTATTGTTAACGGATTCACTGAATCTGGACGTTTCTTAAGCATACGGCAGAGCAGACCATTTACCAAAATGACTACTAAAGCTAGTGCTCCGACTGCTAACCAAATCTCTGGAGAGGTCTTGCTGTTGTAGAGAGAAATACTGGTACTTATAAGGAAAACTGCCAGTACAGCAGTGACGACCCTAGAAAATCGCAATACTCTCGAACTAACATTCTTTAACTTCATGATAAAACACCTAAATTATGAATAACCTCAGTCAGTCTTGTAAACTGAATAAGCTATTACATTTAACTCTATTCCTTTCTGTATTTTTTTATACTGCTGTAAGATCTCAAGTAAGCCCTTAACGATTAAATTCTACTGGAGATGTAATACAATAGCGTCATTAGCACTGATATTTTAAATAAACGAATATACATATCTTTGTCTTTTCTATTACAAAGAAAAGCAATCAAATATAATACAATCTCCGCTATCATTAGCAAGAATAATTTTACTTCGGGAACATCAGAAATAAGCATTTGCAAGCACCTCACGTTCAAAGGGGCAAAAGGTTACTTTTTAAACTGTGCCCATTTTTTAAAAAGCAGACTATAAAGAAGCAAGGTTAGCCCCAACAAGTTAATGGTATGGTGGACTGCATCCAAACTTCTAAATAGATTAGCGAGGCCCATTCCTATGAGAATGGTAGCCAGTAAATACGGTTTTGAGTTTTTGAACATACTTTTCTCCTTAAAGTGTTTTTAGCTTTCTGTGCAAAGCTATGAGTTTTATTATAGATTGGAAGCCGATAAAAAAGTAGTGACATAAATGTCACCACTTGTCTGACCTTATATCCTTGATAATCGTACACATAAGAAAGAGAAATAGACATAGCCCAATAAGATTTAGGCATTGAAGTCCAAAACTCAGTTTTTCTTCCAAGTTATGTAAGGCAACAAGGACGAAGCCCATAGACATCATTAGAGACACTAGGCGTTTTTTAGTCATGAGTATGGATACCTTTTATCTTTTGAAATATTTTTTAACTTGAAAATAAGTAAGAATATCAAATAAAATCAATAAAAGCATTAAAATAAATAATACAATGCGATCCGTAAAGTCCGTTAGTGTTAGTAGTTTGAAAAACTCGACACACAAGACAAACAATGAAACACTAAGGAAAATACCAAATGATTGTTTTAGCGTCAAATAGCTTTTTGTTACTGATTGTTTTTTTGATAACCGGTAAAAAATAATGTTGATCACTCCTACGAATATAGTAAGCAAGCCTAATCCAAACAGAATCCATACCGGAGTCACTTTTTCATAAAGGTAAAAACCTAAATTAATGAGAAGAACAACTATTGCAGCACTTCCTAGTCTTAATAACTGTAATGCTACTGCATTATTATTTTGTAGTTTCATAATTAGTAAATTTTTAATTAATGTGGGAAAGCATAACCAAGACCAGCTCCGACAACTCCACACCCTACAATAGCATAAGGTGCAAGCGTAAAGAGTGGAGCACCTGATGCGGCACAGAAATAAATTCCCTCAGCAGCACCACTAGCGCTACTAGATAAACGGTCCCAATTGACTTTTCCACCTTCAACATTTGCAAGTGCCTCGAGATCGAGTGTTTCAAAAGTGTTAATTGTTTGTGTTGTCATTCTAACAACCTCCTAAAATATTATTTTTTAGCTTTTTCTCTCAAGCTATGGTTTTATTATAGGTTGTAGGCCAACAAAAAAGTAGTGACATAAATGTCACCACTCGATTTTGATTTTTAAGAAATCTTTTCGAATATAGAATCTATACTCTAAACTATCTTACTCTCCTTCCATTGCACCTGCTTGTAGGCTGTACATCTTGTGGTAGGTACCGCCGAGGGCTAGGAGCTCCTCATGGCTACCGTGTTCGATGATACGCCCCTTGTCTAAGACGTAGATGCAGTTGGCATCTTGGATCGTCGATAGGCGGTGGGCAATGGCAATGGTTGTACGTCCTTGACGCATTTTTGCAAGAGAGTTTTGAACAATAGCCTCTGTCTCCGAATCAATATTGGCTGTCGCTTCATCCAAAATCAAGATTTTAGGCTGGCTAGCAACGGTCCTAGCAAAGGCTAGAAGCTGACGTTGGCCAGTTGAAAAACTTGAACCTCGTTCAGAAACTGGAGCATCGTAGCCTTCTGGAAGTTTGTCGATAAAGTGGTCGGCATCCACAAACTCAGCAGCGGCTTTGATCTCTTCATCAGTTAAATCTTGATACATGGCAATATTGGATTTGATTGTACCATGATAGAGAAAGGGTTCCTGAAGGACAAGACCAATGTTCTTACGCAGCTCTGCCTGACTATAATCGCGAATATCTACACCGTCAAGAAGAACTCGTCCTGATTGGAATTCATAAAAACGCATGAATACGTTGATAATAGAGGATTTTCCGGAACCTGTAGAACCAACAAAGGCGATGGTCTCACCTTTATTGACAGAGAAGGATATGTTATCTAAAATCTGGTGTTTACCATCATAGGAGAAAGAGACATTTTCAAAACGAATATTCCCCTCAGTAACCTTGGCATCTGTGTCTCTCTGTTCAGGCTCATAGGTACGCTCGTCAATCAAGGCGAAGACCCGACCTGCTGAGACCATCGAGGTTTGCAAGGTTGAGAAGTTTTGTGTCACTTCAATCAAGGGATCAAAGAGGCGGTTAATGTACTGGATAAAGGCATACATGGTCCCCGCTGTGATACCTAGATAGATGCCACGATAGCCAAAATAGGCCATAAGAACGGCATAGCCCAGGAGCTTCAGTAAGCTCATGGCTGGGCGTAGAAAGAGAGAATCCAGTGACATGGAACGGCTAGCATAAATCAGGTGTTCCTCATTAATAGCATCAAACTCTTTTTTGAGGCGTTTCTCTTGGTTAAAGGCCTGAATGATGCGAATCCCTTCGATACTCTCTGATAGTTTGGCATTTATATCTGAAAGCAAGGCTCTGGTCTTTTCAATGATAACCACTGATTTTTTGCGGTAAAGGTTAACCAAAAGGACAATCAGAGGAAGAAAGAGCACAATAAGCCCGGTCAGACGAATGTCCAAGATCATCATGGTGTAAAGGGTGGTAACAAAGATAAAGATAGCCGAAATAAAGCTAGACAGAATCCCTGAGAACATCTCGCTAATAGTCTCTGTATCATTGGTCAAGCGAGAAACGATAGAGCCTGCTGGAGTTTTGTCAAAGTAAGACATACCTAGTTTCTCCATATTGGCAAAGGCATCTCGGCGTATATCCCTGACAATACTGTAGGACACACGCGCAAAAAAGAGATTTCCCAAATACTGGACTAGCGTCTGCAAGAGATAAAGCCCATAGTAACCAATCAGAATCAAGCTTGCCGCCTGATTAACATCATGCAGATAGTAGTCGATAAAATAAGAGGCCACAAGGGGAATGATACTCTTAATAATCGTTGTGGACAAAAGGAAGGTCAAAGCTAGAAAGGTCAAGAATTTGTAAGGCTTGAGATAAGTCAAGAGACGCTTAAACACAGACCATTGGTTTTGATTAGGCATCAACTTCTCCTCCTTCCATTTCTAACTGTTGAGACTCATAGGTCTTGGCATACCAACCACCCTGAGCTAGTAAGTCCTCATGACGGCCCCGTTCAATGATACGACCATTTTGCATGACTAAGATGAGGTCAGCGTGCACCACCGCACTAAGACGATGGGCGGTAATGATCGTCGTCTTATCCTTGCGGGTATGTTTAAGATTGTCAATAATGGAATGTTCTGTCTTGGCATCAACCGCAGATAAGGAGTCGTCCAAAATCAAAATGTCTGGATCCAAAATCATGGCCCGACTCATGGCCAGACGTTGTTTTTGACCGCCTGATAGGCTAACACCCTTTTCACCAATGATCGTTTCAAAGCCTTCAGGCATATCCTTGATATCATCATAAACTTGAGCCAACTTAGTCGCTTCTTCCACCTTTTCAAAGGCGAGGTCAGGATTACCAAAACGAACATTGTCTAAAATGGAACTGGCAAAGAGAAACTGGTCTTGAGGAACATACCCCATCAAGCTACGCAAGTCTGATAGGCGATAGTCTCTGATGTCATGGCCATTTAAATAGATGGCTCCTTGATTAACATCGTGCTCCCGCAAGAGCAACTTGACAAGGGCCGTCTTTCCTGAGCCAGTCTGTCCAACCAAACCAAGGGTTTGGCCCTTGTCCAAGGTGAAATGAATATCTCGCAAAGTATCCTCATCCTCAAAAGCAAAGCGGTCAATCGCATATTCTAAGCGACCATTTTCGATACTTCGGAGAGGATGTGCAGGATCTTGAACATCTGATTCCTGCTCCAGAAGATTTTCAATACGTTGGTAGGATACATTTCCCCTCTGTGTGATATTAAAGAGGAAACCAATGGCCATCAAAGGCCAAACCAACATATCCAAATAGGTAATGAAGGTTACTAAATTTCCGACCGTTATCTGATTAGCCTGAATCATAAAGGCCCCGACAAGAAGGGTTAAAACATAAGATGAGCCAACAAAGAGCAAGACCAAAGGATCAAAAAGGCTGTCATACTTCATGGTATGCATATTCTTTTTAAAAGTCATCTTATTGGTCTCTTGGAAGGACTGAAGCTCAGCCTCCTGATAGCCAAAAGACTTGGTTACCTTGATCCCTGATACCGACTCCTGAACCTTATTATTAAGTTCTGAAAAGGCTGCCTGGGATTCTCCAAAAGCTTTATGGGTCTTGCGTCCCAAACGACTAGTCGCAAAAGCCATGAAGGGTAGGGGTAAGACAGCCACCAGGGTCATCTGCCAGGAAATGCTGAAGAACATGGTGATTAAGGTTACCAAGGCTGTGATAGACGCATCTACGGCTGACATGACACCCCCACCAGCCAAGCGGGTTAAGGAGTTGATATCATTAGTTGCATGGGCCATGAGATCCCCAGTTCGGTACTTTTGGTAAAAAGAAGGCGACATCTTGGTAAAATGCTCAAAAAGGCGTGACCTCATAATCTGACCCAAGCGATAAGAGGTCGCTAAGATATACATCCGCCAAACATAGCGCAAATAGTACATTCCTAAAGCTGCCAAAAGCAAATACACAAGATTCAAAAGCAAGATCTGATTGGTCAATTTCCCCGATGTAATAGCATCAATGACCCGCCCCATAACCATAGGAGGAATCAGATTGAGTAACGAAACCAGACTCAGTGCCAAAATCCCGACAATATACCGGCGTTTTTCTAACTTGAAAAACCACCAAAGTTTTGCAATGATTGATTCTTTAAAAAACAAGTGATTCCCCCTATCCTTACAAACGAGTGATTATAATTCTAACAAAAGGTTATTTCCAATAGCGATAAATTGTACCATCTTCTAACTGAAAGTAACCAATATAAGTCAATTTCCCAAAATCAGTAGACTCTGGCAATTGATAAGCAAAGGAGTCAAAATTATAGACCTTGTGCCCATCGTCAATAGAGTAGCTATCCTTATCGTGGATAACTGATTCGTCCTTCTTGGGGTTCCAAATGCGTCTGATTTCATCAGATGTCTTATACTCTCTGACAAAATTGTATAATTCAAAGTTAGTTGCCTCACTGAGATAGCGACCATCGGTGTTGTAGTTGGCTAATTGAGGCTCTCTCTTAGACTCAGAATAATTCCAAACCTGTCCTCTTTCTCGCATGATATCGGCATCACGGCCACTTTGATAAGTATCTGCCTTAACCATCGTCATTGTTGCTCCTAACGTTAATACGGTGACTACTGTCATCATTAAGTGTTTCATTGTTTCTCCAAAAGTGTTTATTCATTTTTCCCTCTTTTGAATGTGTTGTATTTGTATGATAGAAAATAAGTGAAACCTGAGACGCGTAGGGTCCCAGGTTTTTTACTCTTTAAAATGCGTTTGAATCAGTTTTACAAGGAAGCGGTAGACACCTAGTGCCACCAAACCTCCCAAAGTATTGGTCCATAAATCATCTAACTCAAAGACACGATTAGCATCAATGAGAAGGTCTAGAATGACTTGTCCAACCTCAATCGTCAAAGACATGATAAACGTGGCTAAAAGGACCCTTTGCCAAGACCTGAATCTGGGGTACAAGGCTAAAAGTCCTAAAATCAGCGGACTCAGCAAGAAAATATTGGTCACATTTTGCCCAAGCACAAAGACAATCTCTTTAAGACTATCCAACTGATAAAAGTTGGTCAAACTATTGAATGGGGTCAAGAGGACCACCACACGACCAAAATGTTGAATCCCAGGAGTTTCAACACCTTCAACTAGCCCGTACTGGGGTGTCCAACATAGGAGCACTAAACAAAGGAGATAAGCACAAACCAAAACTTGGCTTGCTTGTCTTCCTTTTAGTGTCAGTTCTCCATCCTTATCTACCCAAGTCGTCAGCTGAAACATCTTATTTACCTTCTGATTTACCAGAAGCTTCTGCTACGGCCTTTTGACGGTCACGTTTCATAGTGTTTGAACGCAATTGTCCACAAGCAGCATCGATATCTGTACCGTGTTCTTGACGAACGACACAGTTAACCCCGTTTTTCTTGAGCACATCGTAGAAGGCCGCCACACGTTCCTTGGTTGAACGACTATATTGGTCGTGCTCTGATACTGGGTTATATGGAATCAAGTTGATGTATGACAACTTACGGATTTTCTTAGTCAAATCAGCCAACTCTTGAGCGTTTTCAGGGTGATCATTGACCTCATTAAGCATGATGTACTCAAAAGTTACACGACGGTTGGTTGTCTGGATGTAATACTCGATAGCTTCAAAGAGTTTTTCAAGTGGGAACGAGCGGTTGATACGCATGATGCTTGAACGAAGGTCATTGTTAGGCGCGTGAAGTGATACGGCGAGGTTAACTTGAACACCTTCGTTAGCAAATTCCTTGATTTTTGGTGCCAAACCAGATGTTGATACGGTAATGTGACGCGCTCCAATGGCAAGACCATTATCATTGTTAATGGTACGCAAGAAACGAAGCACATTGTCATAGTTATCAAATGGCTCACCGATACCCATAACAACCACGTGGCTTACACGTTCACCGTCGCCACGATCGTCAAAGTATTTTTGTACCAACATGATTTGCGCCACAATCTCACCAGCAGTCAAGTCACGTTGTTTCTTAATCAAACCACTGGCACAGAAAGTACAACCGATGTTACATCCAACCTGGGTTGTCACACAGACAGACAAACCATAGTGTTGACGCATCAAAACCGTCTCAATCAACATACCATCTGGCAATTCAAAAAGATATTTAACGGTACCATCTTTAGATTCTTGAACGATACGTTGTTTCAATGGGTTCACACAGAAATTCTCATTCAATTTAGCAATGAAATCCTTAGAAATGTTAGTCATTTCTTCGAAAGATTGCACACGCTTCTTGTAGAGCCAATCCCAAATTTGAGTAGCACGGAATTTCTTTTCACCGTGTTCCATAGCCCAATCAATCAACTCGTCACGAGTAAGACCATAAATAGAAGGTTTGTAGCCTTCCATATCCTCTAACTTCTGACGTTTACGGCGTTCTGGTTTTGCTTGTGTTGTTACTTCTGACATAGTTTAATTTCCTTTTTTTCTGATTGTGAAATGCTGACCATCTGACTTGGTCTGGCTTTGTTTCTTCGATGGGGTGTTTTGACCTTTAGATTTTGGAGCTTGCTTCTGACTCTTCTTGAAGTTAGGCTTACGCTCACGACCACCGTCCTCGGATCTAGATTTGAACTTAGGGCGACGCTTGATTTTCTCAAAGCTTGGACCCTCTTGATCCCTATCTCTTCGTTTGGACTTGTCTGGCTTTTGCTTAGCAGAAGCTTTTTGTCCTTTATTCTTTTGAGAAGCATTGCGCTCTCTAGATTCCTGAGAAGCATTACGACGATTATTAGAACGACGGCGCTTGCGACGAGGTTCTGTCTCCTCTTCAAAGACGATTAATTGCGGCTCTTCATTTTTCAAAATAAAGTAGGCGCAACCAAAGGCACAGTATTCACGCAAATACTCCGACAATCGGCTAATGCGGTCTGTCTTACGCGTATTAGGGCGCTCGTCCTCGTAAAATCCCTTAAGGCGAAGCTGATCATTGGACCAGTCCCCAACGATATAATCATACTTGAGCATGATTTCAGAAAAACGTTGCCCAAAGCGGGTAGCGTCTAAAGCATCCTTGTGATTTTCAAGAACTGTAAACTGACAGGCATCTGATTTCAGAAGATCAGCCACATACACAAAGTCTGGCCCTGGATATTTATTATAATTAAACATTTCTGGCAAGATTTCTTTACGCATGTGCCATCCTTTCTGCTCTCTCTTATTTTCTATCATGATGCTGTAATAAAGTCTCTATATCTTATCCCAATTGGCACCATTTTTTCCTAAATACTTGGCCACAAGTTCCCTTAACAAATCTGGAAAAAGAAGAGTAACTTCCTTTTCCTTAATTGTAGGAAAGTAAGAAGCAAAGTAGTACTGGTCCACAAGGACCAAACTAAACTTCTCATTGGAATCTACAACCCTTCTATTATACAACAAATTACCGTTTTTGTAAGCAAAATTCCCCGTGATTACTTCACCAAATGTCTTCCCTCTAAATCCCATACCTTTAATAGCTTGATTTTTAAGGAGTTCAGCCTTAGTAAAAACTTCCTGACAGATTTCTTTGAGCTCTTGTCCTGTCACGACTAGACGAGCCATCCGCATCTGATGAGGAAGGGCTTCTTGCAGGTCTGCCATGGTCACTTGAGGACCCAAAGTCTTCATGATGAGTCCAGTATTTAAAAGCGTTAATTGGCTATGAGTCTCCTGACAAACAGCCTGCAAAACCAATTGACAGGTCTCATCAAAATCTAGTTCTCGACCTAGATTAGCTACTTTTTTCTGAGCTAAACGACGATGGCCTTCCTCACGCATAGCCTTGATAAAGGCTTCGTCCTCCTTGTCTAAATCCAAGATGTAGGACTTGGTGGGGATAGCCTCAATCTGACACTCTATCAATTGCCCATTTTTCACAGTAAGGTCAATACAGCCAAGATAATAACCATATCTGTCAGCAGCTGCTAAATAGGTTTCATTGACTAATTTGCCCTCTTCAAAAAGGTGATGCGTGTGGCTTCCGATGACAAGATTTACCTGTGGATAAGTCTCTGCAATCTGCTCATCATAACGTACACCTAGGTGGCTAAGAACGACGACTATATCTGCATCCCTTACCTCGGGACGAGCCAAATCCTCTTCCAACCGAGCCATAGGCTCTAACACTTGCCAACCGTTGGGAGCATAGGTGATGTAATATGGGAAGGTATAGGCCAAGAAAGCAATGTTTGTACCTGCTTTAGTTTTGTGGATAAGATAGGGCTTAGCCCATTCAGGTTGTCTCCCCTCATCCTTGAGATTTCCTATGATCGGCTGAAACTTAGCCTGCTCATAAAGACAGTCTAGCTCCTCCTTGGCCAGACCAATCCCCTCATTATTTCCAATAGTCGCATAGTCTATCCCCAACTCATTCATCAGGGCTACATTAAAACGCCCGGCTGTCGCATCAGATAAGGGATGGGACTTATCCACATTGTCCCCAAGATCTACCTTGATCAACTCTCTATCTGTCTGACTCAAATCATCCACAGCTCGCTTGAGTTGTGGATACTGTTCAAAATGAGAGTGTAAATCATTGATATGAAGAATTCGAATCTTGTCTTTCATGACTCCTATTGTAGCACTTTTGCTATAAAAAAACTTGACAATCATTCTGCCAAGTTTTTACATGCTATTTTTCAAACAGGAACGTATTCCTAGTTAACTTTCTTTTTAACATATTCTTCTGCGAGATGATAGACGTCATCTGCTAGGGATATACTGACATAGATGCACACAATTGAGAAAATTTCTCCTCTAAAGTGTTGCCAAGCAAAGAATATAAGCCCATAAATTAGGAGAGCAAGTACTATTTGGCCAAAAAATTGACTCAGTAATCGCCTAATAACGACAAATAAGTCCATAAGTAATCCCATCTTTAATACCATAACCAATACCCTTTAAGGCTGCACCTTGCCAAGTACCTGTTTGAATACCACCTTTAATGGCTCCTCCAACAGCCCCGACGCCTACGGCAGCTGTAGCTCCCCAAAAACTACATGCTCCACCCTTAACAGTAGAAAGATCTTCGGAATTAAGTGAGTTAAAATTGTTAATGATTTGTGTCGTCATTAAAACAACCTCCTTTAAAATATTTTTTAGCCTTTTCTCAAAAGCTATGATTGTATTATAGATAGAAAGCCAACAAAAAAGTAGTGACATAAATGTCACTACCTGATTTTGAGAGTTGACTCAACTAATAACCTCAAACTTACACATTATTTTACTTTAAACGGAAAGCTTCTTAAAAATGGCTGTGATAAAACTATTTAAAATCTGTCATAGTTTCAGTTCTTAAGACAGCCAATTATTTTGCGAGTGTAGTGAGCATATACTGAGACTTGTCACTGTGATAATGACGACTAAGACTTTGTAGTCATAAGCGTTGGGAAGTTTTGAGACCTTAGGCTCAAAAGAAAAATATATCTTCAAACTAAATAAGGTCTTTTGAGTTTCCAAAAAGTTTGATAATAATCAAAAAAGCTGAAACACTTTGGTTTCAACCTCTTGAATTTTTAAATTAAAATTTGCTCTCACCTAGAAGCCAATACTTAGAAACTTTGCTTCTTAGCTTTACGCTCAGCACGCTCCTTCGCACGATTAGCTGCACGACGCTCACGTTTGCGTTTCTCGTCAACCTTCCACTGAATTTTCTTCTTGTAGCCAGGTTTGATTTTTTTCTTTTTCTTCTTAACCAAACCGATCATTTCCGTATCAAGTTTTTGATAGGCTTTTTCACGGTTGGCACGACGGTCACGGTCATAGGTATCTTGAAACTCGCCGTCCTTATAGACTTTAGGTTCAAAGGTAATCCCCATCTTTTCAAGCTCACGAATATCTGAGTCGTCACTTGGTTGATAGAGGGTAATGGCTGTTCCTGACAAACCATTACGTCCTGTACGTCCTACACGGTGAACAAAGAAAGACAAATCCTGAGGGATGGCATCATTGATAACATGGCTAACCCCTTCAATATCAATCCCACGCGCTGCAAGGTCAGTCGCTACAATGTACTCAAAATCAAGCTTCTTGACTTGATTCATGATACGCTTACGTTCACGTGGTGGAATACCTCCATGAATTTTGGCAACCTTAAGACCATTTGACACTAGGTAGCTGTGCAAATCGTCAGCACGTTCCTTGGTATTAACGAAAATCATTGCCAGGTATGGTTGCATCCCCTTAAGCATCTCAAGAATCTGTTCATTCTTGTTGCGCCCCTTGGTAGATACCAACCAGTTATCAATGGTATCTGCAATAACTGTTGAAGTTTTGATTTGTTCCATGACTGGATTGGTCAAATACTTCTTCAAGAATGGTTGCAATTTTTGAGGAATGGTTGCTGAGAAGACCAAAATTTGCACTTCTTTAGGAAGACTTGCCGCAATCTTATCCACAGTATCCAAGAATCCCATGTCCATGGTCATATCAGCTTCGTCAACAACAAAGGTATGGGCCTTGTGGATAGCCAAGTCACCAGACTTAACTAGGTCATAAATACGACCTGGTGTTCCGATAACAATATGGGGTTGGGCTACCTTGAGCTTCTCAATCTGACGTTGCTTGTCTGTACCACCCACATAGTTAACCACACGAATTTCTGTATCAGAGTGTTTAGCAATCTGTTTTGTCGCTTGGTAAATTTGTGTCGCCAATTCACGTGATGGCGCTGTGATAACAACTTGAACATCACCACTCTTTGGATTGAGCTTCTCAAAAATTGGCAAGAGGAAAGTATGTGTTTTCCCTGAACCCGTCTTTGATTCACCAACCAAATCACGACCTGAACGGACTACAGGAATCAATTTCTGCTGAACAGGTGTTGGCTCCTTAAACTTAATCTCGTCAAGAGCCTCCTGAATAAATGTTTTAAAATTAAAATCTTTAAATGACATGTTTACTTCTTCTTTTCTATCTAGTCTATCCCTATCATTATAACAGAAAAAGAGCATTTCTGCTCTTTTCATTTATTTCATAACGTTTCCAAGAACCATCCAAAGGGTAATGGCACTTGCAAGTGCTCCAACTGTCCAAAGGAAAGCATCAACCTTCCACTCTGACCATTTGTCACCCTTACCTGAAAGACCACCCAACTCGAGGTGATGGTGGAATGGTGTCATACGGAAAATACGACGACCTTCACCATACTTACGCTTAGTGTATTTGAAATAGCTGACCTGTAGCATGACAGAAGCTGTCTCAAAGACATAAACCACACCAATCAAGAGTAGGGTCCACTCTACACGTAGGGCAATAGAGATAACCGCAAGCATAGCTCCAAGTGACAAGGAACCGACATCTCCCATAAAGACCTTGGCTGGCTTGTGGTTAAAGACGAAGAAGCCAAGAAGTGCCCCAATCATAGTGATAATGATAGTCAAGATAGCGAACTCACCCTTGACAAAAGCGATAATTCCATAGGCAATCAAGCTGATAACCACAGAGATAGAAGCTAAACCATCAATACCGTCTGTCAAGTTCACAGCATTTGAGAAACCGACAATCCAGAATAGGACAAAGAGAACATAAAAGACACCGAGATGAATGGTTAATCCACCAATAGCTAGGCTATCTGTCCCACTAGGGAGTACGTGGATAAAGTAGAAAAGCAAACCCGCAATAATCTGCAAGGCCATCTTTTGCCAAGGTTTAAGTCCCTCATTGATTTGACGGAAAATCTTAAGGAAATCATCAAGGAAGCCGATGATTCCATAAATCAAAATTACAAAGAGAATCCCTACTGTAGCACCATAGGCTTGGTGGCCCTCGCTAAAGACGTGGAAGTTAAAAATCAAGCTAACCAAGATGGCAACCACTAGGAAGACTGTCCCTCCCATAGTTGGTGTTCCAGCCTTAGCCAAATGCTGCTTCACATCTTCATGCATTTGTTGGCCACCGATTTTCTTGATTTTGTAGTAAGTAATAAAGTGAGGCATGGCGAGCACCGTCAACACAAAGGCGGCCACACCTGCTATCAGACTCATAGTCATCTTAGTCTCCTAAAGTAATGGTAATCTTCTTGGTTTTAGACAGGGCTTTTCCTGCCGCAACACTTTGTTTGGTAACAGTCCCTGACTTGCCACCCTTATAAGTAACTTTAATGCCTTTCCATTTGGCAAAGGTTTCAACGTTCTTCTTGGTCCAACCATACATGTCTGGAAGTTCTGTGAAATCATTGGTCATGATAAGAATCTGTTCATTAGCCTTGATATTGGCTTTGGCATCTACAGAAACCTTCTCAATCTTATCACCAACACCCAGAACAATCGGATGAATCAAGTTTTGACGAAGGGTGTTAGCTGTCTCGCCCGGACTCTTACCGATAATATCGCCGGTTTGATAGCTCGTTTCATCGGTCTTTCCACCACCTTCAGAAACAGAGGTATCAAGCGTATCACCCATGGACATAGCTTCTTCTAGGACAGGGTTAACCACCGTCGCATAAAAATTATTATCCCAGGTCTTAGGTTCCTGAACTGTTACATACATAACATATTGTGGATCATCAGAAGGAACCATAGCTACAACTGAGTTGAGCGTTTCGTTGGTCCCAACTTTATAGGTTCCTGTTTTTTCATCGGCCACTTGGGCTGTTCCTGACTTAACCGCAACATCATAGTTACCAACCTTAATGATTGGCGAACCTTCAGACTTGTTGTACAGGGTACCAAACTCTGGGTCTGTACCAACAGAAATCATATAATTACGGGTCTCAGAAGCAGCCTGCTTGGAAACTGGCTTACCAATAACTTCTTTCTTAGCCGTACGAACAGTGCCTTGGTTAACATCTGCAACTTGTTTGATAAATTGAGGTTCCAACATAACACCATTGTTAGAGATAGCTGAAAAAGCACGAAGCATCTGAACCTGAGTCACTGAAATCCCTTGTCCAAAGGATGATTGCGCAATATTCACAGAGTTTCTTGAGACAACCCCTGAAGATTCACCTACCATCCCAAAACGGGTTGGAAGTCCAAACTTATAGAGTGATAGGTAGTTTGACCAAACCTTGTCTCCCATCTCTTGTTCCAACATGGTCATCAAAACGTTACTTGAATAAGAGAAGCCTTGAGCAAATGACATGGTTCGGCCTGACGAGATACCTTCATTAATAGACCAGTCATTGATTTCAACATCATCAACCTTGATACCGTTGGCATTGCTATAGGTCGCATTAGGATTGAAACTTCCGTTATTGATAGCCGATGACAAGAGCATGACCTTCATGGTTGACCCTGGTTCATATTGGGCCTCATAAAGTCGGTTAACCCAGTCATAACTTTTCTTGGCTTGTCCTTCGAGGGTATCAGAGTTATAGGTAGGACGTTGTGTCGTCGCAAGAATTTCACCTGTTTTTGCATTGACAACTGTCGCTGAAGCATTGACACCTTGCGTCTGCTCCATAAAGGTATCCATCTGCGTTTCTAAGAAGGTTTGGAGAGGCGCTGACAAGGTTGTATAGATGTTCTTACCATCGATAGCTTCCTTGGTAATGGTTTCCGTACCTAGAAGCGTATTACCGTTTTTATCCTTTTCATAGATGGCCTCTCCATCTGTTCCAGTCAAGAGGCTATTGAGCGAGCGCTCCAAACCAGTTTGACCAATTAAAGAATATGAGCCGTCTTTTTTATTTTCAACAGCTTCGGCACGACCAAGAAACTCTGACGCGAAGGTTCCATTAGGGTACATTCGTGACGTTGTTGCTTCAAAGGCCATCCCCTTAATTCCCGCATCTTTAAAGGCTTTTTCTAGTTCTTCTTTAACAGAGTAGGTAATTCCCTTCCCCTTTAGCCCAAAGGAAACCTGGTAGGCACCCTTAGTACGCAATTGGGCCAAGGAATCACTCTTTTCAATTCCTAGCTTATCCTTTAAAATATCAGCAACCTTGTCAAACTGACTATCTTGGACATAGAGTTTTTCTTGAGTCGCTGATACATAACTGGTCGACACGATAGCGTAAATGGCATAACTGGTTGAATCCTCAGCCAAAACATTTCCATTTCGGTCGTAAATCGTCCCACGCTTGGCAGCCACCGTGGTCTTAGTGTTATAAGATTTAGCAGCCTGGGTAGACAAATCGACACCAAACTTACTGTCTGTCCCGATAATCACCACAAAGTTGATAATAAAGACGAAAAAGATAAAGATGCTGAGAACCATAAGGTTCTGACCAACGTGCTGTCGATTCTGGGCTGGCTTTCGCCTATCCCTAACGACATAGTTTAGAAATAAATGTTTAAGTTTTCTTAATCTGTTCATTGGTTACTTCACACTCTTAATACTATCGTTATTAATAGACAGGCCTGCCTTATTAGCAATCTCTTTAATACGGTCAGAGTTAGTCAACTCATTAACCGCCTGCTTAGCATTGTTAAGCTCTGTTTTTTCATCACTAATCTTGCTATTAAGGTCTGTGATTTGTTGCTTGATAGCCTGATTACGCCCTTGTAAAAATACAACAGCGATACTCATCACAATAGCTGTCAAAACAATTGCCGAATAGAAGGCCTTTTCCATACGCGTCATAAAACGAATATGGTTTCTAATGGCTCTATTAACAATCTGATGTTCCTTATTTTCCATAATTATTTCCTGATTTTTTTAGCCACACGCAATTTAGCAGAATGCGAGCGGTTATTAGCTTCTAATTCTTCCTGACTAGGTAGGATTGGCTTACGATTAACTAAGGCCACCTTAGGCTGGAGGTCTTCAGGAATAAAAGGTAGACCTTTAGGCACATCTACCGTACTGGCTTCCTTGAAAAGCTGTTTAGTCAATCGATCCTCCAAAGAATGGAAGGTAATGACCGAAATACGGCCATCTACAGCAAGTAAATCCAAGGCCTCTTGAATAGACTCATCCGCAGCACCCAGCTCATCGTTCACTTCGATACGAATAGCTTGGAAAATTTGCTTGGCTGGATGGCCCTTCTTCTTCAATTCCTTAGCAGGCTTAGCTGATTTAATGATTTCCGCCAGTTCCGTCGTGGTCTCAATTGGTTTAACCTGACGAGCCTGTTCAATCTTACGTGCAATCTGTTTAGAGAACTTGTCCTCACCATACTTGAAGAAAATACGCACCAAATCGTTGTAAGGATAGGTATTGACCACATCGTAAGCAGTCAGACTCGCCTCCTCATTCATGCGCATATCCAGCTTGGCATCCTGTTTATAGGAGAAACCACGCTCACGCTCATCCAACTGTGGGCTAGAGACACCCAAGTCATAGAGAATGCCATCAATTTCAGACACCCCCAAGGCTTCAAGATTGGACTTGAGATTACGGAAATTATCCTTGATGAAAGTCACCATGCCCTTATCAATATAGTCCTTGAGACGCACTTGAGCATTATCAATAGCCTTTTGGTCCTGATCAAAACAGTACAAATGACCCTTTTCAGACAATTGCGACAAAAGATAAGACGAATGTCCTGCGCCACCCAAGGTCGCATCTACATAGATGCCATCGGGCTTGATATCAAGCATATCAACAGTTTCGTGTAAAAGAACGGTTACATGGTGAAATTCATTAGTCATAACTTTTATTATAGCACAAGAATAGAGAAATTGTCTCGTTCTGTAAGTTGACAGGATAGTAAAAGAGCCAGACCCGAGGCCTAACTCTTTAGTTACTATATCATCTGATAAGATTAATCCACTCTGTAAAAATAGCTTTCCTCAGATGGCACTCCATTCGTCGCTAGAATACGATCCTTACTGTTATCTCCCGCATCACTTGCATCACTAACTCCCTTAGGACAAAGCTGAATTGGAGTATTTCCAACTGGACTAGAATCAACATAAGTTAAGGTATATATACCAGACACATACTGATTCGGTGAGACTTTGTCGATAGGATAAGTATAGCCCCAGAAATCCAACTGCCCATCTGAAGTAATGGTGATGGTCTTTCCATTTGAAGATTTCCATGTTCCTACAGCTGATTTGTAATTGCCATTTTTGAGCTCATCAGGCTTAAGAGCTGATGAACTTGTTGGCGTTTGTGACGCTGTGCTAGAGCTACTAGTAGAGGCGCTACTCAGGTCCTTCCAACCCCAATTAGAGAGATCAACCTCATCTGCGCCCGAATCACTATCATCTTTTACAAGAGACTGACCATCACTACTAAAGCGGTAGCCTGCACCACCGCCTGCTGTGGCACCGGCACTACCATAATAGCTAAAGGTGTTATCCGTAAGGTAAGTCAAGGTCATACGCTCACCCAACATGCCCAGTTGTGGACCTTCTGTCAGACGAATAACCTGACAACTATCCTTAGAGATAGTGTAAATATCTGTAATCACATGTTCTTTAAAGAGTTGACCTGGCTTAAAAGCAAGAATCAACTCATCAACACCATTACCATCCAAATCACGGTAAGTATAGACCGTTGAGGCAGGACTTGTTTGAGAATTAGCATAGGTCACAACGAGAAAATTAAGTGAGGCATCCGTTTGGTTGTTGGCCACAGCCGTTTGGTACTTACTAATGATGCTATCATAGGCAGAGGTATCTACCTTTTTCTCCTGACTAGAGCTTGAGCTAGTACTTGTACTAGAGCTTTCACTACTACTTGATTGTGACTGCTCTACTGATGAAGATGAAGTCGTCGCTGTTAAGCCATTCTGCAGATTTGAACAAGCTGTCAAGAGGACTAAACTAGACAAAGCCGTCACTAACACTAAAACTTTACTTTTCATTTTTAGTCTAACTTTCCTTCTCTTTGACTCTTATTCTGCTGTCCCAGAGCTGACATCTGCACTGTAGGCAGGAGCTGTGTAACTTGGAGCATCACTATGTGACTCTGTATAAGCTGTTGGTGGCACATAGTTATACTGGGGCGCTTGATAAGTCTCTTGTGCTGAAGAAGGCGTTGGCGCCGATGCTACCGCAGGAGTTGAGCTTGCTTCTGTCTGACTAGCTGCTTCTACCGTTGAGCTTGATGATGAAGATTCGCTTGATGACTCACTTGAAGTTGAAGAAGATGACGACGAACTAGAGCTAGATGACTTGGATGAAGACTTGGGTTTGCTTGATGATGACTGCTTAGTCCCCACCTTAACTTGGACCTTAGCATGATTCTGCGCAGGCTGCAAAAAGACAATAGCCAATGCCAAAAGAATAGCCGGTAGGGTAAATGCCAAAATAAGATAACGTTTTTCTTTTAAATGACGAATTAGTTTCATAGAATATTCACATTTCTTAAATATATTTTAGTATTGATTAGTCTCAGATAAGATTATATCAGAAATATTAAAATGTGCAACATTAACATAAAACTTTTTTGACATCAGAAAAACCAACTCTTTGAGTTGGTTGATTGTCGTTATTGCTGTGGGTTATCGACGTTGTTCAATGGCACTTCTACTTCTGTTGGTTGACATAGTAGAAAAATAAGGATAAAAATACCGACAAATGGAATTAAAGGAATAAAAATATACGGCCAATTATAGCCAGCATCACGCAAACGACGAACAGTTATAGCAATACCTGGTAAAACCGCAGCAATACAAAAAACAAATATGATAAGAAATAAAATAACACCAATAGTAAATAAATCGCTTGATCCTGTTTCAGCTGCCATTCTTTCAAACACTGCTAGGAGCAAATACCAAGTAAAGAAAATCAATACATGTGCCGAATATGCAAACCAGTAATCCGAGGGTGTTGAACGGCCCGTAAAATCAACATAGCCCTTCCAAAATTTTTTGTAGGCTTCAATCATAATAAAATCCCCCTTTTTTATGTTACTCTCAGTATAACAAGAGAAGAGGAGGTTGACAAATCAACTAAAAAACAGCCTAGCAAGGCTGTTAAGTCATTATTATTGCTGTGGATTATTGAAGTTGTTGAATGGATACTCAACCTTAGTTGGTTTACACAACAACACAATTAAGATAATACCACCTACAAATGGGATAAATGTAACAAAAATATACGGCCAATTGTAGCCAGCATCACGCAAACGACGAACAGTTACAGCAATACCAGGTAAACACGCAGCAATACCATAGGCAAAAAAGATAAGTAGTAGGATAAGTGAAATAACAGCTAAAAAGCTTGAATCAGTTGCACCTGCAATTCCTCCAAATACTGCTAACAACACATAAAAAGCAACGACAGTTAACATATTTGCCAAATATGCAAACCAGTAATCTGAACGTGTTGAACGTCCCTCAAAATCTACGTAGCCCTTCCAAAACTTCTTATAAGCTTCGATCATAATAAAATCTCCTCATTTTTTGATACTTCTACTATACCAAAAGTCCGGTCTTCTGGCAAATTGACTTAAAAACAGCCTAAGGAGGCTGTTAAGTAACTATCATTGCTGAAGATTATTAAAATTGTTGAAAGGAAGTTCTACTTTTGTGGGTTGACAAAACAAAACCAACAGTACGATATCACCTATAACAGGCGCATAGCGTAAGAAAATCAATGCCCAGTGAAAACCGGCATCACGTAAGCGACGCACCTGAAGGGCAATAGATGGAATATAGTTAGCAAAACAATATAGCATTGCAAACCCATACAGTAATTTGAAAATAACATGATAATGACTATTCGGACTATCAAAAACAATTACAACTATAACTATGCTAAATAAAATGATAGTTACTATAGTATTTGCTAGAACTGCCAACCAATAGTCTGAGCGAGTTGAACGTCCCGTGAAATCGACATAGCCCATCCAATACTTTTTATAAGCTCTAAACATCACAAAAGCTCCTCATTTTTGATACCCCCAGTATAGCAAAAGCTTTATACTCTAGCAAATAGACCAAAAAAGCCCCATGAGGAGCTTGATGGTTTATTTTCTAATTTGACCTTGGCCATTAATATAGAACTTGGTTGAGGTAAGGGCCTCAAGTCCCATTGGACCGCGGGCGTGCATTTTTTGGGTTGAGATTCCGATTTCAGCACCTAGTCCAAAGACGAATCCATCTGTGAAGCGGGTTGAGGCATTAACATAGACAGCTGCAGCGTCAACATCATCTTGGAATTGCTCCGCACGACTGATATCCTGAGTTACGATAGCCTCTGAATGCGATGTCGTGTAGGTATTAATCCAATCAATGGCCTCATCAAGGCTGTCTGCCACTTTAACAGACATAATATAATCAAGAAACTCTGTCGCAAAATCTTCTGGTGAAGCTGGTACAGCTTTTTCCATAAGTTTCAAAGCCTTTTCATCCGCACGGAATTCAACAGCCTGAACTTTTGAAATAGCTTTTTCCAAATTAGGTAAGAAGTCTTCCGCAATATCAGCATGAACGACGAGAGATTCTGCAGCATTACACACGCTTGGTCGTTGAGTCTTGGCATTGATGACAATCTGTGTCGCCATATCTAAGTTAGCATATTTATCCACATAAATATGACAGTTACCAACACCCGTTTCGATGACAGGAACCTTGGCTTTTTCTTTAACTGTTTGGATGAGACGGGCTCCGCCACGAGGGATGAGCAAGTCTACATACTTAGTCGCCACCATGAGTTCTTCTGCTACCTCATGAGAGGTATCTTCAACCAGCTGAACGGCATCTGCTGTGATACCCGCATTTTCCAAAGCCTTACGGGCTACTGTAACCAAGGCCTTGTTGGAATTGATGGCATCACGTCCTCCACGAAGAATGATAGCATTATTGGTTTTAAAAGCAAGGCTAAAGGCATCGATTGAGACATTGGGACGGCTCTCAAAAATCATAGCGATAACACCCATAGGAACACGCTTTTGAACGATTTTGAGACCATCCAGATTCGTATAGCCACGAACTACTTGACCGATTGGGTCCTGAAGATCTGCCACCTGACGGACACCCTCAGCAATCCCTGCGATACGGTCTTCCGTCAAGAGCAAGCGGTCTTGCATAATCTCTGAAATACCATTTTCCTTGGCATTGGCCATATCCTTAGCATTTTCAGTGATAATATAGGCACTCTCAGCTACTAGAGCTTTAGCTACCTGATTTAAAAGGTCGTTTTTAGCTGCTGTTGACAATTTAGCAATCTGACGACCCGCCACTTTGGCCTGCTGGCCCAATGTATCGATATATGTCATATTAGACCTCCTGTTTAAAGAGTGTACCGATTTTGGCTCCTTCTAGGACACGAAGAATGTCACGTGGATTTTCACCATTCATCAAAACCATTTGGCTTTGATTTTCAAAAACCATTTGAGCTGACTTAATCTTACTCATCATACCACCCGTACCAAATTTACTACCGGCACCACCAGCTGAGGCTATAATTTCCTCTGTAATCTCTGGGACATAGCTACGAAGGGTGGCATCCTCATAGACATTTGGGTTCTTATCGAAGAGCCCATCAATATCTGACAACATAATGAGTAGGTCAGCACCAACAATCTTAGCTACGATAGCTGACAAGCGGTCGTTGTCCCCAAACTTAGTCGCATGGTCCATTTCATCTACGCTGACAGCATCATTTTCATTAACAACTGGAACAACTCCAAGGTCGAAGAGGCTCTCGAAGGCATTGATGGCATTGGCCAAACTCTCAGGATACTCGACCACATCACGGGTCAAAAGCAACTGAGATACCTTAGTTTGGTAATGTGAAAAGACCTGAGAATAGAGGCTCATCATGGCTACCTGCCCTACACTTGAGACGGCTTGTTGCTTACCGACTTCAGCCGGTCGCTTGTCTAGGTCTAAGACATTGAGCCCGAAGCCCATGGCACCAGAGGATACGAGGACAACCTCAATCCCTTTATTATGCAGGCTAGAAATGACAAAAGCTAATTGATCGATTTTTTCAAGATTAATTTTTCCTGATGGTAAAACCAGAGAGCTAGTCCCGATTTTGATAACCAGGCGTTTTACTGAGTCAAAATTTCGTTTCATGTTTATGATTATACACTAAATTCAGGTATTTTAACATATATAATGCATAAGTTTACATATTAAGGATTTTCAGTAAAAAAGAATCCCTCCAATCGGAGAGACTCTTTAAACAGTTTGTTCTAGGCAAAAAACATGGCTCTAATACGTTTCCAACGTCTGCGATCAACAAAGAGATAAACGATTAGGGCAATTAAAGCTATAAGCCCAGATACTATAACGTTGACTACTAGGGCAATCCAGAACTTACTTGCAAAGAAGACAATACCTCCTAGCAAGGCAGCGATGAAAATTGTAAGAATAAAGATACCCATATAGAGCCACTGTCCGCCACCCCGATTGAAGAGCTGAGTGACTTCCTGCCAATTCACTTCCAATAATTTAAGGTCACGTTCAAAGAAATAGCCACCTACAAGATAGGTTGTTACGAGAAAACCAAGAGCGAAACTTGCCACCAAAATAGGATGGAGATGTGCAAGGAATATTAAACCAAGTCCTCCTAGTAAGAGGGATACACCGACTTGCAAGCCATAGAAAATCCAAAACTTTTGACGAAGATAGTCACCCGTATTGATTGGCAGGCTACGGATAAAGTCAAAGTTTGTTCCCTCTAAGGAAGTTGCCACCCCAAGAAAACTTGTTGGTTGCGCTGAAAAGAAACCAAAGGCAATTCCGACTAAAAGCATGAGCCCGAAATAATCTGGACCTAAATCTTTCAAAAAGAACGCACCTCCACCCAGCATGATCATATATAATACTGGTACCACATAGGTATTGATAATGAGGGTTGAGTTTCCCAAAGTAGATAAATGATGGCGAACCAAGACCTGTCTTTGACTTCGAGTAACAACTTTTACCTGAGTCTTTCTAGCCTTTTTGTTATAAATGGCTTCGTGGAAATAACGAGGCATTCTGACTTTATAAAACCAAAAGCCCAAGATAAGCACTAAGATAAGAGGAAGATAAAAATTTAGTAGGGCCTCCGGAGATAGAGGAGCAGCTACCACATCATAGTAACCTCTTAGATAAGGCAACAAAGGAAAATCGATATGTCCAGCACCCTTAACATAACCATTAAGAAAACCAACCATCATGATAGGGAACATAATCAATAGGGTTGACAGGGTCATCAAAATAGTCGAATAGAGCTTTTGACGAGAACTGCGAACAATCAGCGTTCCAATACTATTAGACAGAATCACTGAAAAAACCAGATTGATAAAGAGAGAAACGATAAAGGATAGCAGCCCCACGACTATCCCCAGTGGGCCAATAAATTGCCAGTAAGCTAGAATGAGAAGACTAAGGATAGGTACCATGAAGGTCATCCCAACCATAGAACCTGACAAGGTCTTGGCCAAAAAGACTTCTGATGGCTTTAAGGGAAGAGGCAGATAAGCCTTGCTATCCTTACTATCGTAAAAGGTACTATAAAGAGCTGTAAAGGTCTGAAGAAGCCCCATGACTGAAAATGTCAAAAGATATAGGGTTAAGACTCCAGGATTGGCCTTATAATCGACACCTACAAAAAGATAGCTATATACAACCGTAAAAATAATTAAAATCAAGAGTTGTTGTCTAAGCATGGCATTAACGATGGAGAAATTAGCCTTTTTCTTTTTCTCCTGACGTTTCTGTAGGTTAGTTACTGCTTGAGGATTTGCATAGAGGAGATTAATTTTAAAAAGCTCCCAAACATGGTTCCAGTTCATGACTACACCTCCTCGATCTTACGTCCAGCCATTTCCAGATAAATGGTTTCCAAATCCTTGTCAGGGTACTGAGACTTAAGTTCAGCTAGAGACCCTTGGAAGATGAGTTTTCCTTTCTTCAAAATAGCAATACGATCACAGAGCTGCTCAGCTACACTTAGAACGTGGGTTGAAAAGAGCACACTATTACCCTCCTTAGCATGGTTACGCATGGCTTCTTTCAAATCATAAGATGCCTGTGGATCCAGACCAGTCAAAGGCTCATCCAAAACCCAAATCTGCGGATTAACCAGAAGAGCACCGATAACGACAACCTTCTGACGCATACCGTGAGAGAAGGAAGAAATGAGGTTATAGCGACTTTCCGTCAAGTCAAAGGTAGCCATAAGATTAGTCAAACGTTCCTCAACCTGACTAGCTTCCAAATCATAGATACGTGTCAAAAAGTACCAATAGTCATTAGCAGTTAAATTTAAGAATAAGTCTGGTGAATCTGGCACATAAGCGATTTTTTTCTTGATAGCATCACGATGTTGGCTGAGGGCCATATCATCGACGTAAACTTCACCGTAGCTAGCTTCAATAATAGACGTCAAAATGGAAATAGTCGTGGTCTTACCAGCCCCATTGTGACCAATCAGACCAAAAATCTCACCATCTCGAATCTCGAGGTTAAGATCTGAGAGAGCATCCTTATCTTCATAACGTTTCGTTACGTGTTCAAAACGAATCATCTTTTATCCTTTCTTGAGAATCTATTTAACAATAGTCTCATTTTACACTTTATATTAGATTATAAATTAGAGTTGTTACCTTGTTTTTTATGAACAATACTCTAAGAACACTGGCAATAGATTTAGATAAGGCTATTTCCTTACCTTCTCATTCATTGTATCATTTCAAAGATACAATTTCAAGAAAACGTTTGTAAAAACGAGACAATTTTGCATTCGGTCTTTGATAATGCTAAACTTATAGTATTTAGAATAAATAGGAGGAGAATCGCTGGAGGGCTCTTCGGGGACTATCTCAGAGACGATTTCAAGGAAAATCTTAACCTTATCTTTGGTCTAGCCTCTATGGTAATGGGGATTAGCGCTATTATGAATATGGTTAACATGCCTGCGGTTATCTTTGCGGTAGTTATTGGTACCATCATTGGGCTGGCCCTAAAGTTTGGAAACCTCATCAACAAGGGAGCTGGGCTTATGGAAAAAGGCTTGTCCAAGATTACACCAAGCAAGCAAACAGGGTTAGCTCACGATGAATTTTATGCGCAGCTCTTGACAGTTATCGTCCTTTTTTGTGCGAGTGGTACAGGAATTTACGGGAGTCTTGAGTCTGGGATGACAGGCGATGCTTCTATTTTAATTTCTAAATCTATCCTAGATTTCTTTACGGCTATGATTTTCTCTTGTAGTCTAGGCTACATCGTCTCCATGATTGCCATTCCACAATTTATCGTTTTCTTCCTCCTCTTTGTGACTGCTGGTTTCATTCTCCCTCTAACAACAAAAGCCATGATTGGAGACTTTAAGGCTTGCGGGGGCTTCCTCATGATTGCGACCGGTTTTCGTATTATGAAACTGCGTCAATTCCCAACAGCAGATATGATTCCAGCCATGATTCTGGTTATGCCTATTTCCTGGGCCTGGGTCAATTGGGTGGTTCCTTTGATTAGTTGATATTAGGATTAAAATAAACTAAAACCGTCAGTCTCATGTGACGGTTTTTGTCTCTATTTATTGCTATTATGGATTCTAACTATTAAAAACCAGCAATGTTTGTGGCAGTTAATTCTAATTTTTCTAACCTTGTTTAGACTAAGATGAGTTTGTTATAATATCCCTTGTAGGCCTAAGCAACCTACAAGATACTTTTTTTCATAACTATTTCCATCCTCTAATATTTTAACGAACTTACAATACTGATGGAAATCTATCGAAAAGACTGGTGTGTGCACACCGGTCTTTTTTGATGGGATTAAGACACAAAAAACCACTCTTTCACTATGAAAGAATGGTTAAGCTATAGCTTATACTTCTACGACTTCCAAGTCTTTTCCACCTAGGAGAATAAGGTATTTATCAATCTTATCTATTTGATAGGCTTGGCTGAGTGCTTTAGCATAGAGGCTCATTTGCCCTTTGTAACGTTCCTTAAGTTCACTAGGATGAGTGAAGCGGTCCGTCTTATAGTCAAAGAGGACAATACGGTCTTCAAGAAGAAGGTAGCCATCGATGATACCACGGACGACAAAATCTTCTTTACTAGCGGGATCTTCTGCCAACATAGCAAATGGTGCTTCACGACGCAACTTACCACGGTTAGCTAGAATGAGCTTCCCAAGTTCGGTGTCAAAGAAGCCTAGTAGCTTTTCTAACTGCACACGCGCCTTAACTTGATCATCTGCCGATACCCGACTCAACGCCTGTGTCAAATCTTGGAGGGTCACCTTGTCAGAAAGAATCAAGCGTTGCATGAGTTCATGGGTGGCTGACCCAACTGCAGCTCCAGTGACCTTAGTTTTTTGCCCAAAGTCTGGAAGCTCAAAGGTAGTGGTAGTCTCAAGAGGTTGCACTTCCTCTTTCTTGTCCATAATATCCACCCCTTCGGTATCCATAACAGGTTCGTAGAAGGCTTTGAGCTGGCTCGGCGTACGCACAGATGGTAGGTCAATCGCTGGTGCATAAAGCTGGTTGAGTTTTTCAACACTTTCTAAGACAGTTAGAGCACGCTTAATGTCTTCCGTCTGGCGATTGTTAGATAAATCATCAGCATTTACTGCCGCCTTGACTTGAACCTGACCAATAGCCTCTGGCGTCAACTCCTCAGCCTCAACAAAGCGAACAGTAAACTTGAGATCCTTTCTCATAAAGGCGGTATCCAAAGCCATAACCCAATCCTGATAAGTAGCGATTTGGTCACGTAGAGCTACTGGTAGGCGATTATTTTCGACATCCGTACCAAATTGCTGGGTTAATTTTTCCTTACTACCCTTACCAACTAGGTAGAGTTTTTTCTCTGCACGAGTCATTGCAACATAGAGCAGACGCATCTCTTCTGAGATACTTGCCCTGCGCTCTTCCCTACGATTTTCCTGGAAGGTTAGGGTCTCTAGAACAACATTTAACTTGGGCAAATTGGTGTTTACCTGGTCTTTAAGGTCAGCTAGGTACTTAATGCCAAGTCCTTTATCACGGTTGATAATATACTTACCACTTAGTCCATCCCTACTGTGACCAATGAACTTGCGATTCATCTGCAAGACAAAAACATACTTGAATTCTAGCCCCTTGGACTTGTGAATCGTCATAAGGCTAACGGCATTTTTAGGAACCAAGTCTGTCACTTCCTCTAGGTCGTTACCGCTAGAAATGATCTTATCAATCATACCAATAAAACGAGAAAGTCCCTTAAAACCAGTCTTTTCATAGGCATTGGCACGCAAAGCAAGGGCGTAGAGATTGGCCTGGCGTTGCTCAGCTCGTGGAAGACTGCCAACATAATCATAATAGAAACGATCGTCGTAAATCTTCCAAATGAGGTCGTAGAGCGAGTGCCACTTACTGTAATCACGCCAATCTGCCAGAGTCTCAGTGAAAAGAGTCAACTTGGCATCAAGTCCTTGTGTGACAACTTCCGGATGAAGCCCTGTTTTAGTGCAAGCTACAAGAAGCTTGTCATAGAATTGTCCTTCGTCAGCCTGGACAGCAATACGAGCCAAATCATCCTCGTTGAAATTAAACATTGGTGAACGAAGGAGGGCAACGAGGGCATAGTCATTAAGAGGATTATTGATGGCACGAAGGGTATCCAACATAATCATAACTTCTAGCGACTCTAGGTAACTTGACTTGTACTCGTCAGGAACCAAAGGGATTCCATGCTCCTCGAAGCTTGCCATCAAGTCCAGATAGGTGTTGCGGGTTGGTGCTAGGAGGGTAATGTCCTCAAAACGTACACCCTGCTCGTGAAGTTTGATAATTTCTTTGATAACCAAGGAAATCTCGCCGCTACTGATAGGTTGATCAGAACCTTCCTCGTCAGGAGTCACACTTGCTTCATCACTATTGTAAATCAGAACCTCAGTCTCATTTTCAGGATGGGGCTCTTTTTGCTTCTCGCTACCTGCTACCAACATGTGAGTCTTGTCATAAAGGATATCTCCGATTTCCTGATCCATGAGGTGGCTGAAAACACCATTGGTCGCATCAAGAACTTCAGATTGGCTACGGAAGTTCTCTTTAAGGAGAATTAGCTTACCTGCATCTGGATTTTCAAGGAAAAGCTGGAACTTGCCATTAAAAATCTGAGGATCCGCCTGACGGAAACGATAGATGGATTGCTTGATATCTCCCACCATGAATCGGTTGTGACCGTTAGAGAGGAGCTCCAACATGCGTTCTTGAGTATGGCTATTGTCTTGATACTCGTCTACCATTACTTCATGGTAACGGTCACGGTAGCTGGCTGCCACCTCTGGATTTTCCTCCAAAATACGGATGGCAAAGTGGGCAATATCTGAGAATTCAAAGGCATTTTCCTGAACCTTGGCCTGTAAATACTGGTCTGAAAAATCAAGCACAAAGGCCTGAAGCAGCTCTAACAGAGGTAGGATGTCATCATTATGATTGGTCAAAACCTCGAGGACCGTTAGTTGGGTATCAATCTCACGCAACTGGGCCACAAACTCATTTTTGGTCTTGTTGTAAGCTTCCTTGTAGGCCTTGAGTTCCTCGGCTTTAGGACGGGTCATATTTGTCAAGCCAGTCCCTCCTGACAGAGTCAAGAGTTGTTTGAGCAAGTCCTCCATATCGGTTTGGTCATTGGCCAAGGCTCCCTCCAGAAGGCTAATGGCATCTGATACATTATTCAGATACTTGGCCTTGGCAAATTCACGCTGAGCTAGGCCTAAATGGTCTCTTAAGAAGGCTAAGAAATCAGCCAACAAGCCATCTTTGAGACCCTCTAAAAGCTCAACTTTAGCCTTGTCTGGCTTGGCATCGGTCTGCCCTTTTAAGAGATTCTGACGTAGCCATTTTTCAGGACCTGCAGTAGCCTGAGAAAAGTTATAGACATCGTAAACTAGATCACGGAAGGCCTTACTAGTCTTACCATTTCCAGCGAAGTTGCGGACCAATTTTTGGAAAAGCTGGGCATCCTTGGCTTGCATGTAATCATTGAAAAGATCGGTATAAACCTCATTTTTCATAAGCGTCTGCTCAGCAGGGTCTGTCATGATGCGGAAAATAGGTGACACACCCAGGAGATAGCCATACTGATTAACCAATTTCTGGGTGAAGGCATCCATGGTTCCAATATCAGCCGTCCCAATCTTGGCTATCTGGTCTGAAAGAAAGGCACGCTCTTCATCCGTCTCAACTTGTCCCAACTGCTCTGTCAGACGCTTTTCCAGACGCTCTTTCAACTCACCTGCAGCCTTTACCGTAAAGGTTGAGATAAAGAGTTGGTCAATACCAACGCCACGTCCAATCATATCAAGGATACGCTCAACCATGACAAAGGTTTTTCCTGATCCGGCCGAAGCTGACACAAGAATATTGCTACCATTACTGTAGATGGCCTCAATTTGCTCAGGTGTTAGCTTGCGTTCCTTGTCAGAAGCTGCTTCTTGGGCAATGCGTTCCTTAATCTCTGTTGGACTTAAAAAAGCTTTAGTCAACATGGTTGTCCTCCTGGTCTTTTTTGTCTGCTTTTACAGCTTGATCAGTGACTGGAAAGGGGATGATATTTTCAGCAACTTGCATCTGATTCTTGTCCTCGTCTTTTGTCATCAGCTCCAAATAGGCTTCCTTCTTGCCCTTAATTGGTAAACGCAAGAGTTTACGAGCCTGTCCCATGTGGCGGTCGGCCTCAAAATGAGTAATAGCCTTGATTTGATCCCCTTGAACAGACTTGCCATCCTCGGTATAAGGATTGACCGCAAAATTCCCACTTCGAATAATCTCAGCAGCATCTGTAAAGAGCTTAATATTGTAGTCTAACAAGGTTTCTAGGTCCTCCTTGTCATAGGTAACAGTCTTTTGTAAATCATAGTTTCCACCAGCCAGATGCTCTGTTTCTGAAGCTACAAAGAGCCCCTTATAGGTCAATTCCTTATGAGCCTGAGCTGCTAGCTTATCCAGACCAAACTGGGCTAGGTTAAGTTGCGGGTCCTGCATGTGAAGATACATGGCACCAAAAAGCTGGTCAGCATCGACCTTATAGGTCTGTCGAAGGGCCTCCAGATAGGTCACCAATTGCGGACTGAGGCCATTGTAGAATTTCTGAATGTCAAAGACATTTTTACCTGATTTATAGTCAACGACACCCAGAGCCCCATCTGTTAAACGGTCCACTCGGTCAATAATCCCTGTAATCTTGATGCTATTTGCTAAAAGCAAGTCAAACTTGGCTTCCTCACGCTCAACCTTAACGGCCGCATTGTCACGCAAAACACTGGCAGTTGAACGGGCGATATCTTCCAAGATCTGACGAGACAAGCGACTCTCTTGGTCCTCTGTATAGAGAATTTCAAAGGGTTGTTCCTGATTGGTCTGAGCAATAGCCTTTTCCAATTTATCATCGAAGTTTTCTGACGAAGAATCACCCATCACACGCTCAAAGACACGGTGTAAATAAGTCCCGTGGTGCCGGGCATCTGGATGGATGGACTCCAACTCTTCAAGTCCCAAAATATAACGCAAGAAATAAAGATATTGGTTGTTATAGAAGGTCGTCAGAGCCGAAGCTGATAATTTTAGTGGTTCTTCCCCCGGAAAGACCAGTTGCATGACCTGATCATCCACCTTGGTCGTCGTCACATCGTCAATCACATTTGGAATCAAGACTTGGTCCTTATCAAGTCGCTTACGGAGATAACGCACAGCAACTGACCAAAACGTCTGCGTTTCCTTGTCCAAATCAGCATCTAGATGGCTGCTGTTAAGAGCAATGACAGTCGATAGGAGGTCCTTGTAGTTCCCAATCTGGTCACCCTTAGCCTCGAAACGATTACGTCCCTTTTCAACCAAAGGAAGACCAAGGTCAAGAAGTTCCTTCAAATAAACCGACATGTCATCCTGCGTCTCATTGAGAATTTGTGGCTGACTAAGCACCAATTGTTCACTAGCCGCATTGAAAAGCGACATAGCCACAAAATGTCCCCGCTGACTATTACTCTGCGTAACAATATCCAAACTCCTATGCTCATCCGTCGCCTCATTGATACGACTACGCTCCTCATCAGACAGGAGACTCTTATTTTGCCCAACCTTTGGAAAATGCGACTGAGTCATGCCTAAGGCAAAAACATAAGGAGCTGAATGTGGTTGAATCAAATCGTATTTCTTCACATTGACCACATCAACAGTGGCTGGAACCGTACGGTAATCACAGGCCAACATTCCCGAACGCAAAATGGACAAAAAGTCGTCCACTGACAGCGTTTCTTCTCCAAAAATAGTCTCAACCTGCTCCAAGAGTTGGGTGAAAGACTTCCAGACCTGTTCATTCCGCTCTTTTTCAGCTTCACTGGCCTTGACAGTCAAAGCAGCCATCTGATTTGGCACTTGTACAGCCCCTAAAAAGACCGCAAGTTTCTTAAGCAGACTAGAACCCTTTTGTTTGCGACTGTTAAGTAACTTGTCCAAAGGCTCTACCAGTTGTGAGCGCAAGGCATTAAGCTGGTCTAAATCATACTTATCACGACTATTGGCCGTAAAATCAGACAAGAACTTGTGACGCCCCTTGATATCTGCAAAATTGACATAATACTCAAAAAGGTCTAAGTCCTCTTGAGTAAAACCGCCATAGAGACCTGATTTTACGAGATTAAGCAAATCCTCGGCACGATAATTATAGCGCTTGATACGCTCTAGCGAATCCACAAACTGCACCAAAGGATGGCTAGACATGGTTTCTTCCTTACCGAAATAATAGGGAATATCAAATTTTCGGAAAATCTGACCCACCTGAAGCTTATAACTCTCCTCATCACCAAGCAGGACCAAGATATCCTTGTAGCGCTTGCCATCCGCCAGCAACTGACGAATACTCTTGGCAACCTGAGCCACTTCTTCCTTTTGGTTGACCACTTCCCAGACCTGCAAGGCTTGCTTGTCTTGATCAGTAACCTTCTCATCTACCGTACTAAAATCATGACGGCTCTCCAAAAGACGACTAATACGTACAAAAGAAGGATTGCCCTCTTTGTCTGTCGTCACGTAGTCAGGTGTCACCTTATAGGTCTGAGCCAAAGTCCTCAAAAAATCCACTGAGGCCTGATAAACATTGCCATAAACAAAGTTAGCCTTATAAGCTTTTTGACTGGCATAGGTCCCAATGACAATCTGGTGGCACTTATCATTCAAAAGACCAACCAGCGCCTCCTCCTCGGCAGAGAAACGCGTAAAGCCATCAATGACCAAAACCGTGTTACTCAAGGCCTTATCTAGGTGGCCTGAGCTAATCTCCTTGAAGAAGGCACTGAGTTTGGATTGATTGTCGAAATCTCCCGCCAACAAGAGATCCTGAGCCGCACTGAAAATCCTTACCAAATCCTCTTGTTTCTCCGCCTGATCCAAATGCTGCAAATCCAGAACTGTCATATTGGCCTGCTGCAACTCTTTGTAAAGGTCCACCAATTGATTAATAAAGTTACTATCCTTGCGTAAACGACCATAAACCTTGAGCTCATCATCGTCCATATGTGACAAGACCTTATAAAAAATCATGGCCAGACCAGTATCATCCAACTGAGTTTTTGGGTTACTCGTATTGAGAATAAAGTACCTAGCCATCTGAGTAAAACGAGTCACCGTAATCTCAAAGGACGCTGACTGAGGCAGGTATTCCAAGACCTTACGCTCCTTCTCAAATGATAGGGCATTAGGGGCAATATAAAAGACCCTCTTTCCCTTTTGAGCATAGCTAGTCGCCTGCTCCGTCAGAATTTCAGTTAAATCCTGAGACATATCCGTATAAAGTAATTTCATAAGACGTCCCTTTCTTGTCTCTACACCAGTCGTTAGGCTAAGCAATCGCCATTCACCTAGCTCTAAGAACCACTAATCCTTGCTATTATAACACAGAATGAAGCAACAATCAGACTCCTCCCTCACCCCTTCCTCCTCCGATGTCCTAAGCCTCAGACATAAGCATAAGCTCAACAGCAAAGAGCCCTACTTTATGGATCTGTAACGAAAAAAAGAGCTAAATCCTTTGATTTAGCTCTATATATTTATTTAAAAATCAATTCCTGTTTGAAGAGGTAATCACCACTGCTTGTAATCAGATTGGCATCACTATACTTCCTAAGAATATCCTTGGCTGAGTGAAGGTTAAGACCAGAGGTCTTCTTCTGATTTTCTTCTTGCATAATGGCATCAAGGTCAACTTTTTCTTCCTGCGTCCTATTTTCCATGACGAAATGGTAGCTCCCATCCTTATCATGTCGATGAAAACTAAAATTGATTTGACTGACAGGCACCTGCTTACTCTCATCAATCGCATTACTAAAGAAAATGGACACCAGCAAGGTCAAGTCAACCACGTTCATGGTAAAGCCTGAAATCTCCTCAGGAATATCACAAGTCACTGGAATATTACTACGTTTAGCCTCCATCATACGAGCCGAAAGAAGGCTACGTAAGGGCAGGGATTGAATATTTTCTAGCTTAGGATTATCAATGACACGGAAACGTTCAAACTCCTTGGCACTCTCTCTAAGAACATTCTGATACACCTGTTCAGCAAGAGCCTCTTCCTGGTCACGCACTTCCTCTGAAAATTGTTCCACAACCGTCTGATAAGACTGTCTGTATTGTAACAATTCATTGTAGAGAAGATCAATCTTTTGGTTGGCCTTGGTCAAACTATTCAAATGCCGTTTTTCCTCCATGGCCAAACTCTCTTCCAAATACTGCCTAGACAGTTGATTAAGATGAGCAATTAGGAAAATGAAGGCCACTGCAGACAAGAGAACCCCTAACATACGAAGTCTCAATTCCAAATCTAAAGAATAACCAGGTAACCAGTCATCTAAATTCATACTGAGAAAGATTCCCAATAAATAAGTAGCCATGGCTAAGGCAGCTCTTCTAGAAATCTGGAGGTTATGGAAAGAGTCATCACTATAGACCTTCCAACGCTTCAAATCCAAGCCCAAGAAACGGTCAAAAACAAAATAAAGTGGCAAAATCAAACCGTAAGATAAGAGATAGAAAAGTGCATTAGACCCCACCTCAGCTACAGGGAGATTTAAGAGAAGGGGAATAAAGAAGAGTCCCAATAAACGATAAAGCAAATCTGATGTCACCACTGGAAACAAGGTATGAAAAGCATACTGCGTTACCGTCCAAGTCTTTCCTTTAGCCAGAATAGCCAAAACCATCAGAATAAAGACATCAGCAATCATGTTCATACTCTTAATATTATACTGAAGGACCATATCTAGCAGGGCTAAGGTCAAGAAGACCGTCCAGGAGATACGAATATCTGTCATTCGTTTGAAAATGGCACAGTTTATCGTCAGCGTTATAATAATCTGAATGGCTAGAAAGGCATCTGTATCATAGAGATTTAAAAAATTTATTCCCAAAAACGATTCAAACATCGAATCTCCTTTCTATATATTTTTTACAAGTTGTTTAGTATTCAAATTGCTGTCTATAGATGAACTTATCATTCTTAAAGCTAAGTTTAGACTGAGGGTAACGCTCCATAATATCTTCGAGCTGTTCATTGATTGACAGATGATTCTCGTACGCCTTGTGAGGTGCCTCAGCACTGTCTTGCGAAAGGGTTGTCTCTACAGAGAGGACCTGAACCTCACCACTTTGGTAATAAGACAGACGAACTAAGCTATTTTCTTGACCATGAGCTCTCAATAAGGCATTGTCCAAGAAGGTCGTTAGGACAGCTGATAAATCCACTATATCAATATGGGATGGGGATATAGGGTCTGGAATCTCCATGATAAAATCAATTCCAACAGCATGAAACTCCATATACTTACTCTCAATGACGGAACGTAACAATTGAGAAAGCAGGTTGGAAATATCTGGCATAACCTTGCTGAAGGGAACTTCTTCCTCAGATAGGTTTTGACTGTCTCCCTCTTGACTAGTAGCCAGAACAGTCTTAGCCTTCTTAGGTACAACTACCTTAGGCACTCCATCACGGTATAACTCCTGATAAAGATGGAGGATATGCCTACTAGATTCCTGTAAGCTCTGGAAATGACGTTCCTGCTCCTCTTTCAACTCCAGAAAAAGTTCATCCTTTATCCACTGATTGGCATAGGAAACAACGATAAAGAAGGCGCCTGTTGCCAATAGAACGACCAACTTAGCATAATTGTTAACCACTTCCACAGGCCAGATACTAGCAAAGTAAGGCATGAATTCATTTAAAAGCCCATATGAAAGAAATGCAAAGCTAACCCCAATAACAATAGGGGTGAAGTGTATGCGCAAGCGCTCCTTTTCCTCGACCTGCAAATATTCATAACCAATAAAACGGTGAACCAAGAGGTAAATAGGATAGGCAACTACCACACAGATAAACTCCGTTAAAGATTCTGGAATACGGCTAGTCAAGTCGGCTCCCAAAAGTAAAGGAAAGACGATTAATGACAAGCCCCGTATAATGATATTAGTTGTTCCCCAGGCATAAAAGCTATTAAATACCGGCTCTATCCATGGCAAGTCTGGACGTTTGTAATAACTAAAACAAAATAATATGAGAGGATTAAGTAAAAATTTGAATCCCATAGGAAGAAGGGGAGTCAAAACAACTGACAAAAGACCACCTAATAAAAGTAGCCTCCAAGAAATCTTGACCCTACCAGCTGCATGAAACATCAGATAATTGACAAAGAAAATCAAGAGTGTGTCTATAGATACTAGCCAATGAAAATCTTTAAAAACAGCAAATAGCGATTCAATAATAGAAGTCATTCTTTTCCCCCTCTCCCTTTAATCTGATTTAAGAAACTTCCTCAAAAATCCCCTAGGAAGCCCTTTTCACAACACTACTCATTATATAGCTTTTTGTAAGTTTTCACAATAATTAATTTTCTAATAAAGTCTATAATACCTCTAAGAATCCATTTATTTATAGAAGATGGACTTACTATTAAATTAAAGTTACAAATGTAACATAAAAAGTTGAGACAATTTTATCTCAACTTTTAGGTTATAACATTACTTTTTTTAAGACTTTCACCCTTGTCAGGTCTAGTCAGCCTTATAGTAGAATTGTTTAGCGTCAGATTGTGGCGATGCTGACTGAGTGACCAAAATACGGTCTTTAGTATTATCTGAACCATCCACAAATCCCTGAACTGTCGGAAGTGTAACTCCCTTTGGAATAAAGAGAATTGCTGCTCCAGAAATACCCATTCTTAAACTTGATGTGACATAGCCATTCTCAAGTTTAACATTCGAATTTTCAACAACATAATTTTCAGGAGCTGTTAAATTGTCCTTAGAAAATGTCAAACTACTACCATTCCCATTCTTCCAAGTCCCTTCAAGGCTTTGGAAGTTATTATCCTTGATAGCATTAACATCCATACCTGTTTGATCGGTCTTAATTTCTGTTTTTGATTCTGTTTTAGCCTCTGATGAGCTTGATGATGACTCTGATGATTGTGAAGAACTTGACGATTCTGAGCTATCAGACGTGCTAGCACTAGAGTAATGCTTGAGCAGCTCTTGGTAAGCCTCTTGCATGTCATCTGGTGCTACCTTATAGGTCTGAACAGCCTTCTTATCGTAATTGCCCTTCCAGTAGTTAGTTACATAATAAACAGTACCATTAGAGCCTAGAACGATTTGGTAAGAATCCTTATCTTGGTCAACCAAATCCTTATAAAGCTTGTTATAGCCATTATAATTGCCACCAGTTTTATCATCAGCTGAAAAGTCCTTAAAGAGGGCTTTTTGTTCAGCGGCATCGTCTTCATACATAGCATGTTTCTTATCCTTCAAGGTATAAAGACGGAAAGATGATGTTGGGCTATAGTCTGCGGTCTTACCACTATTGTCATTAACCCCTAAAGCAAAGGAATCAACCGTGTTTTTATAGTCCTTGAAATCATAGTTTGAGACTTCCTTACCATTGATGATACCACTCGGAACACCAGTAATATGTTCATAGCCATCCGCATTGATGAGATTAGCAAGGATGGTAATCGTTTGGCTGCTATCTTTTTCCTTAGGTGCCTTAAATGAAAGGAAGGTTGGACTACCATCATTGACCTTGGTAATACTGTCAAAGCTACTTTGAACTAAAACAGCATCCTTGGCATAATCAGACTGATAGAGCCATTTCCCAAAAGCTTCCGTGATAGACTTAATGTCCTCAGTCGAATAGTCTGCAATATAAGTGGTTTCCTTATCACCATTGACATCGGTCTTAGTCTTGATATCTGCATTTGGCTTATTTGGATCGTTAGAAGACGACTCTGAGCTTGCGTCGCTACCAGAGGATGAACTACTTGATTCCAAAATATCCTTAATAATGCTTTTAACTTGGCTACTTGAAGAACTAGACGAAGCCTCGCTAGACTCAACGACTTCAGAACCTCCCTCAACCTGAGTATAGGTGTTTGAGTCAGTCATTTCAACCTTTGCATCTCCTCCAGGCACCATACTTGGTGTGATACGGATAGTACCATCTGAGTTGCCGTTAGTTCCAGCCAACTTAAAGCTCAAAGAACGGTCTTCGCCGGCTTGGGCATTAGCCTGATAAGTATCACCTGTCTCCGTATTTTTGACTTCGTATTTGTCTCCCTTGATTTTTCGGACTTCAAAACGCACCTTGTTCCCGGTATTCTTATCGACAACAGTTGTGGCATAAACTCTTGAAGACGATGTAAAAGCCGTGCTCTGAGTGTATTTTCCAAGTACCATGAAGACCAAAAAGACAATCAAGGCCAAACCGATAAACTTTTTATGTTTAAACTGTTTCATGAGGTCCTCCTAGATAAATAGATAGCCAACAACATAGCCAAAGAGAGCAATACAAATCAAGAGCAAAATTTCCAAAACTAAAAACCAGCTAAACTTGAGATCTCCCAAACCAACCTTAGACAAGACTTGTCTGAATTTAGAATTTTTCTGTCTGCTTAAGCCACTAGAAAGAGCAAAACCAGTCTTAGCAGCTTCAGCAACTTCCTTATCGCTCGGCTTGCGGCCATGCTGAACTTGGAAGTCAATCAGCCATTCATCATATTGTTGCATTTATTTCTCCTTCTTCTGAAGTGTGACGAAAAAGAGTAGGGCATAAACTAGGCAATGAAGTACCAAAGCCCACCATTGGCCCCAGAATTCACCTGTAGACCCTTGAAAGGCCTCCAACTGGCTCTTAGGGACAGGAACATGGTACTTAGCCAAACTAGATGGCAAGTCTGACAAGTCACTAGAAATCCCAAAAAGCTTGTGGCCATAACCTAGATAGACAAATTTTTGTACCCAATCAATGGCTTTTGGCAAAGATAGGATAGTTCCCGACAATGAAAATTGCATGATCCCCACAACAACTGCTAGGATAACAGAGGTAATCTCAGATTTGCCAACCAAGGCTGAGATAAAAAGGGCAATGAAATGCGAAGCCAAGAAAACCAGAAGCACTGTAATCCCAACTTCCCAACGGTAGGAACCAAAAATATGACCAGCGTCTGGAAATTCTTTGTCAAAGAACTTACTAAAAACAGAGTAAGATAGGATAAAGACAATAGTTTCCAAAACAGCAAAGAAGGCGTGAATCCCCATACTAGCCAAGGCAAAGGCCGAACGACTCAAACCTGAGAAAAAGTCACGGTTGAGGACCGAGCGTTCCTTAGAAATATAAATACTGTTTTGAACCACAATCAAGAGACTGGTTGAAAAAAGTAAGAGAAAGAGGGTCATTCGAGTTGTTTCGAAATCTTTCAAAAATCCCTTGTCCTGAATATAGAGGATTAAGCCTTCGAAAGCGACAATGCCCAGAAGAACCTTAACAAAATCCATGTAGTGATGTTTAAATTTATACCAACTTAATCGTAATGCTGCGTTCATAAGTCTCCCTAAATCTTGTAAATACGTGTTGAAGCATTGAGCTCTTGGTAGACATCTGCGATATTCATATCCATATATTTACGAATCATATAAGGATCGCTAGTCTTGTATTCCAAAAGCAACTCTTCATAGGTTCCTGCAAATGTCGGACGTCCCTTAGACAAGAAGATGATCTTGTCAAAAATAGCCAAATTTTCTGTATTGTGAGTAATAACCACAATAGACTTGTTAGCTGATTTAGCCAAGATTTTCAAGGTACGTAAGAGATTACGATCACTAAGGGCATCCAAACCTGAAGACGGCTCATCAAGAATAAAGTAGGGACTAGGGCTAAGAAGCTCAATACCAATAGAGACACGGCGTTTTTGCCCACCAGAAAGCTCTGAGATCTTCTTATTAGCAAATTCCGTCAAGCCTAAATCATCCATGATGCCTGCAATGCGATGCTTTTTAGTCAGCTTACCACTCCCTTTCAGATGGTGATCCGCATAAAAATCAAAGGTCTCAGATACCTTGAGGTACTCACGTAGGAGATTTTGTTGAGGTACATAGGACCAAGAGCGTGAACCCGCAGTCACAGGTTTGCCATTTTCTAAAATACGAAATTGTTGGCAAGTCGGTTTAAGCTGGCCTAGGAGAATCTCTGTTAACGTTGTTTTCCCTGAACCAGAAGCACCCAAGATACCGACAACTTGGCCAGTCTCCATAGTAACATCCAAATCTGTAAAGAGCTGGTTATCATTTCCCTTATATTTGAAACAGATATGTTCAAATGTTAATTGATTGGTTTCCATTAATATCTCCTAAGACATAAGTAACATCAAAGCCACAATTAGAATGGCTCCGATAATAAGAACGATGACATTGATATTGAAGAAGAGAATCAAGCTTAGTAGAATCACAAAGGCAAAGGCCGCAAAGAGGTAATTTTTAAGAGGCGACTCTTTAGTCTGAGTCACCGCAACAGGTTCAAAAGGGATTTCCTTTTTACCTGATACATTGCTAGCATCAGTGGTCGTCCCCTTGTCAACTTCCAAGGTCTTTCTCTGAGCCTGTCTAAGCTTTCGGTCGTATTGTAACTTCTCATGGTCTGAGAAAAAGATTGAGCGAATCGTGTAGAGCTCACTACGCAAACGCTCTCCCTCTTTATCCAAGGTACCATTTGTCCAGAGCTCCTCCAGCTCTTCACGTAAAAAGGAAAGCGCCACGAAACAATCTTGAGCCGACATCTCTGGAGAGATACGGTTACTGACCTCTCTTAAATAAGATACTTCCTGTCCTGTCTCTGTATCAAATGCTTTGTAGTAGTCTATCATGAGATGAATTTAGCAAAAATAGCTTGAAGTTCTGACAAGTCTTCCTTAACCACTTCTTGGGTTTGGTTGACTTGTGCGTTGACTGAAAAGCGTGCCACAACAGTATTGCTTCGAGGATCCGATACTGTCACGGTAACAATTTGTTCTGAATCGAAGGCATAGGTGACTTGTGCCAAAAGCTCGCCTTTCTGACGAGGTTGTGGCACCTGTCCTTCCACTTGTCCCAAAATCTTCACAGCAAATGGATTTTCATAATTTCCTTCTGTGATACGAAGCTTGAACTTACTCTGTCCATCCACGACCGCAAAGAGATCCTTGGTCACTGCCAAAGGCAAGACCGAGTTACGTGGAACCACGACACTATTATAGTAGTCACCCACAAAGCTGTAGTTCTTGTTTGGATTTTTCTTGAAGAGCAGACCTATTCCCTGAGAGGTCACATCCTTGACAACTACTCTGTCTGTCTCAGTTGTCTTACCATCTTGGTGCTCAGAGAAGCTAACCTCGTTATTGACGATAAGGTCGGCCAAAATAGATGCCCCCTGTGCCACGATAGTGTCTGGATTAAGGTCAAACTTAGGTTCCAAACCACTCATCAGGCGAATCATTTGACGAATCATTGGCATACGTGTTGAACCACCCACAAGCAGGATATGGTCAATCTCTTCCCATTTCAAGCCAGACGCTTGAAGGGTAGATTGTACCTTGATTTCAGTATCTTTGAGGAGGTCCAAGGTAATTTCATTGAAAATTGCTTGAGTAATCAAGACACCGTAACCTTGACCATTGACATAATGCTCATAGAGAGCTTGGTCATTCACAGATAGACTAGTCTTAATCTGCTCAGCCTTATATTGAAGTTGAATTTTTTCCTTCTCGGAAAGGTTAGTCATATTGACCCCTTGTTTTTCCAACTCCTGCATGATGTAGCCCACAAGACGCTTATCAAAGTCAATCCCACCAAGGCGTGAATTCCCGTCAGTCGCTAAAATATCATAGGCATGATCAGCCACGCGCATGATGGTAACATCAAAAGTTCCTCCACCAAGGTCAAATACCAAGACATTTCCTTGGGCACTTTTAGTGTGGGCATAGGCAATGGCCGCAGCTGTAGGCTCATTGATAATACGCAAGACGTTAAATCCTGCGATACGACCAGCATTCTTCGTTGCCGCACGTTGATCTGACGTAAAGTAGGCAGGCACGGTGATGACAGCATCCTTGATACCGTCTGCTTGTCCCATCTCCTGACCAACGACATAGGCGCGTTTACGGAATTCGTTCAAAACCAAGGCCGAAAGAATAATAGAATTAACACGTGTGTGGTCTGGTGTATCACTGGCAATCGGACGCCCGATGTCACGTTTGAAGTCAAATTTAAAGTTTTCTGTACTTCCGATTTCTGTCCCACGCTCGATGGCTTCTTTACCAAAAGATACATGATTTTGGCCACTAATATTTGAGAAGTAAACCGCTGAACGTAAGACCTGATCGTCATTCGTCCCCATCGGAATAATCTCTGGCACATCTTCACGAACAACAGCCATAACGGAATTCGTTGTTCCTAAATCAATACCAATCGCTTTTTTTCTCATAACAATTTCCCTTCTAGCCTCATTTTGAGTTTTCTTGACTATAGCTCCAAGCAGGCATCCGCTTAGATTGTCTCCATTCATCGCTGTCACATAAAACTCCAAAAGAGTAAAGTTATTCCAGTCTAGTTTTTTTCACTATACTATATTATCACAAAAAAAGAGACTATAAAATAGGAAAAAAGGGAGTAGGACCGAACAACTTTTTAAAAATTGTTCCTTGTCCCACTCCCTTGAGTATTAGTTGATTTGAAAGACTGGATGAACTTAGAAATCCCAGAGCTATTGCCCTCCTAAATTGTCATGTTTATAGCAACCTCTCTCCTAACTTAATCAATCGAACTCTCACCAACATAGATAATTTCTAAATTACCCAAGGAAACATCGCCTTTAATGTAGAAATCCTTGCTAGTCAGGTTACTAGGATTTTCCTCATGTTGTACAGCTGAAAGCGAATTATCCACATTCACATGCACTCTCCAATCACTGGGCACATAGAGACTAAGACTTCCAAGAGAAACGTCCACGTCAAACTGGGCAGACGGCCCCTCAATACGGCAATTATTAAAATAGACGGAAGCCTGTCCTAAACTAACATCTGCACTCCCATGCGTAAATTGCTGGTCATTAAGATACTTAGTCACTGCTGAAAAAGTGACATCAATATCATTTCCTCCATTATTAGCGTCTGAACCAGTTGCACCCAATCCAAAACGATTCTTTGTTTTACTAGAAGGATTGAAGAGAATGTTCAAGCCAACAACTGCAAGAATGGAAGAAAAAATAAGGACCGAATTAGATACTGGAAGAAAATGGAACTGTCCATTGAGTGAAAAAAGAGCCACAATACCATAGGCAACACCAAGACCAAAATGTCGCTTCAAAAGACTAGAAAGGGATAAGATAGCCAGTAAGACCACCCAGGCCAACATCCAAATACTAATTTCCCATTTTATAAAATAATCTTGTACAATTACCAAAGCTGCTAAAAGGATCAAGAGAATCCCAATTAATTTCTTTCTCATTATCTTACCTCATTTCGTTTAGTCGTTCTTTTAAAACTTGATAGTAGCGTCTTGATACATGGACCTGCTTGTGGGTCTGATAGAAATTCACCGTACTGGTCCCTGAAAAAGACTTCTCCAAAGAATAAATCTGCTTAGCATTAACAATCGTCGATTTGGAAATCCGACAAAAGGCAATCGAAAGCAATTCTTCCAATTCGTAGAGTTTTTGCTTTACCTCATAGGCCTCATCCTTAGTATGACCATAAATTTTCTCCCCGTCTGTTTCAAAAAAGAGAATATCTGCCAAATCCAGAAAATATTCACTGCGATCCTTGTAAAAGGCTAACGGAACTAACTTTTGCTTTAGAATAGACTCTTGGAGCTGGGCTAATTCCTGTGTTAACCGAGGAGCTCGAATCAAGATTTCAGGCTCATCCATGGATGGGTCTAATTCGATTCTAACTTTCATAAGACTCCTTTCCTGTCCTTTTGATGGTTCCATTATAACAAGTGCTTTACACAAAACAAGGCCTTTTAGGTAAGTGGCACGGTTTAGCCCCTAAGAGGTAAAAACAGACAAACAAAAGAACCTGGCTGTTGCCAAGTTCTCATTTTTAGTGTGGAGGACTCCCCTCCCATTTGTAATCTGTTCAATGCTGACTAACTGGGCAAGCAACTACTACTTCACAGTATCTTCACGACTCACTTTTTGTGATTCACCAGCCTTACCATTGATACGGTAGTCGCTGTAGTTAGAACCACTACTGCTAGAGTCGCTATCGTCACCAACATATTCCACATTACATGACCAAGAGATTTTATCCTTGATATCTCCTGATGACTTGAATTTCGAATCATAACCATAATAGAAATCATAAACTGCTGTGAAGGTCACCTTGAAGGTCTTCTCACCAGTCTGAACGACTTCTGTGACGTCAACGTCTGAGAAAGAAATACTATCAGCAGCACGGTTTTTAGCACCCGTAGTATTTCTATCAATATCAGCCGTTACATCCTTGTACATGGTATCATCAGTACCATTAAGGAAAATGTCGGATACACCATCTGGTGTTGTGTTGTGATTAGAAGCGTAGCTACCAAATTTACCGTAGGCAGCAGTCAAGAGACGATCTGCCGTATCACGATCAAGAACACCATCAGCATCTAGAGTAACCGTTTGACCTTCGGAGATTTTCTTAATAGACAATGTCTCTGTCTTGATAGAGCTGCCATCTTCGAAATTCTTCTTAACATAAACGGCTGATGATCCAGCTACTGCTACCTTGTTAACATCTAGTTTCCCTGAGTTAAGGGTTCCAATCTTAGTACCACCAACATAGAGGTCTCCATCCTTAAGATTAGACTTAACAGTAAAGCTGAGATACTCTACTGAAAGATTGACTTCTGTTTTAGAGGTCACATTTTCCTCAGATGAGACAGTGATATCTTGATCATTGACCTTACCAGAAGCCACAAAATTGTAGGTTCCTGGATAGAGATGATTCAATTTAGCCGTGTAGTTATTGCCATCTGTAGTCGCGTAAGAAACCCCGTTAATAGTCACATTCAAATCAGCTGTATTAACGGTCAAATCAACCGTTCCAGGATCTACCACTATTCTCCACTTTGGAAAAATAAGGAACTGACGTCCAACCTTTTGCATACGTTCGCCAGACATTAGTTGGCTCTTGCTATAGGCTTGTGTACTTTTAGTGTCTGTGTACTTGACTTCAGATGTTTTAATTTCCTTTTTAGTATCAGACCATACTTGGTATTCCAAGCTATCTTTAAAGCTCTTCTTAGCTGCTGCTTCATAACGCTCTGCTACTTGACCACGTGAGTAGTAATAAGAACCAAAGCCGTAACCAGCAAGTGCTAAGACTGCTGCAACAACACCAGCAATAATCAGGATTTTCTTTCCTTTAGCCATGGCTGGCTTGGCTGGTTTCGCAGCCTTACCATCTGAGATAAATTGATGGATGGTTGACACATCATAACCTGAAGACTTACCAAGTAGGAATTCCTCAGGAAGAGGTTGACGTCCAACATAGGTTTTAAAAGCCTTCATCCAGATAGCTTGTGCTTCTTTAGAGGCAGCCTCTGAATTTTCTTCAGCTTGACCTTGTTCTGCTTGAGATACTGGTGCAAGCTCCTCAGTTTCTAAAGGAGTCTTTTCCTCTTCGTCACCAAGCGGTACATCTTCAAACACTTCCTCGGCAACGTCATACTCATCAACTTCTTCTGTTGGTTCAGAAGGAGTGGCTTCTTGGTCCAAGCCCATTGCCGCAATGCCTTTAATAGCCTTTAAGTCAAAGTCTGCTTTCTGGCCTTCTTCAATCTCCAAAGCATGGGGCGGACGACCAACTGCCTTTTCAAATAAATCAATCCACTTTTCTTTTGTTGCCATAAAGACTCCTATAAACTTACTTTTTCAAAAAATGCTAGAGGTTTACTTAGATTAGAATAGAAGACCTACTGTAAATGATGACATGATAGCAAATACGATTGCAAACAAGATTGACAAAATCACACCATTCAAAAGTGCTGCCAAAATCATTTGATAGAATTTATCAGCCTTCCACGCTGTTGTTACAGGAACAATTGTAAAGAGGTTAGCAAGTGCAAATAAGAAGTAAACAACATAGAACAAGAATCCTGGGAAGGCAACAAGTCCAATAGCTCCCAACAAGATTGTTACGAGCAAGATTGGCAAGGCCAATGACGTCAAGCGACCAAAACGGTCAAAGCTATTCAAGAAAGTAGTCTCAGGATCACGGAAAATTGCCTTACGTGTTACAAATCCTGCCAAGATAAAGGCAAAGATAAAGAGGAAGGCAGCTAGGATACTAGCAAAGAAAGCTCCAAAACCAATGCTTGATGTCTGGCTTGAAACTGAAGATGAGTAACTATCTGTTCCATAAGAACCAAAAAGGCTACTCAATGCGTTGGTTGTTGATACAATTGAACTAACCACTTTACGTGCCACAGCGCTCAAGATTGCAAAGAAGGCAAGTCCAGTAAAGAGTGACAAGAAGATATAGTTAAGCCAACCATTGTGTTTACCATAATCTGTCATGTCAGCTGGACGACGCCATGCATTAAGCAACCATGTCCAGTAGTTTTTGAAAGTTGTCGCAAATGCTGATGGTTGGGCTGGAACAACTACAGCTTGACCATTGATAAATTGAACGTTTTGACCTTGTTGAAGAGGTTGACCGTTAGCAAAAGCTGCTTGTTGACCAGCTTGAGCATTGGCAAAACCAGCTTGTGGTTGTGCTGCCTGATTTGGCACTCCTTGTACTGGAGCAGCTTGAGCACCTGCAAAGGTTGGTTGAGGTTGTGCTGCCTGAGCATTTGTAAAAGGAGCTTGTGCTTGTGCGTCTTGTGCACTCGCAAAAGTCGGCTGTGGTTGTGCTTCTTGGGCACCAGCGAAAGTTGGCTGTGGTTGCGCCTCTTGGGCTGGTGTTTCTTGAACATTAGCGAAAGCTGGTTGCGCTGGCGCTTCTTGTGTTGGGGCAGTTTCTACTGCTGGTGCGTCATCTTGGAACTCACCAGCTGCAAGTGCTGCTGCAATTTCTTCTTCAGTCGCTGAACGACCATTGATGGCTTCAAAAAAGTCTAACCAATCTGCTTTAGTCATAATAATCTCCTTAAAAATACATAGAATGTCTTTATTTTATCACAAATAAATACATTAATAAATGTCATTTTTATTAGAAAAAGGCTTGGAGCAAACTGTCCAAACCTTTATATCTTCTTACTTATTTCTTTGTAGAGATTTTTGAATCTGACGATCCAGCTCTCGTTTAATGTGTGGTTCTGGTGCAAATCGCTCTTCCCAGTCACTTGGTTTAAGAATTTTGTGGGTCACGGGATCAAAGTGAGCCTTGCCATCGGGGAAAATTTTCCCCATATTAGCCTCATGAACTGTATCAAAGAAAGGTTTAGGATCCACCCCCATAAGAACAAATGAACCATAGGTCAAGTAAAGCAAGTCAGTCAATGCATCCACCTGACCAACCATAGTTGACTCTGAGTGCTCTTTAGAACTAACTTTGAGCGCTGCCTTGTCAAGAGCAGCATGCAAATCCAGAACAGCCTGACCAAAGACACGCTTGTCCCCACCTGATGAAGCATAGAGGAATTCGACAATTTCTTCCAACTTGAAGTCCGAACGGTGACTAGCTTCCTCAATACCGTAAACACGAGGCATATCGGTAGTTGAGCCATCCATCAAATGGTGGAAATCCTTAACCTTGTTGAAATTGTCATCATCACTGGTAAATGAATTCTCTGTTTCAAAGTGAATCAAACCATAGTGTGACAAGGCTTTGGCAATCCCATTCTGGTTATTAGTATCAGTGACATGGGTAGCCTGGTCTTTCAGTTCGTCTTCACCATTTCCCATGGCAACACCAACGCCAACGCCAGACAGCATTTCTAGGTCATTTTCCGAATCCCCAAAGGCCATAACCTCACTGAGTTCGAAACCAAAAACCTCACCTAGATGAGCAATACCTTTCAACTTAGATTGATTCGCTGAAATAATATCGGCTGAATAAGGACTTGAACGAGTAATCTTCACATGAGGAAACTTTTCTTCAATATCTTGTGTTTCACCCACCGTCGCTACCATAACTACCTGATAAATAGGCTCACGCATGATAGTCTTAAGAGTCTCAATACTTTGTGGCTTGAAACGACGAATCAAAGACTTGAAACTACGTTCCACCATCTTAGCCCAGGACTTAGGGACAATACGGCTAACGATTTGCCCAAACTTACTCGTTCCCATACTGATAATATTGGAACCAACAAGACCTGTGCTAGTCCCTAGAGAAATCTCTCTACGGTGCTTGGTGGCATAGCGAATCAAGTTGTAGACTGTTGATTTAGGGAGCTGATTTTGATACAGGACCTTGTCATGAGTCAAAATATATTGACCATTATAAGTGACTGCAAAATCCAGACCCAGATTGTCCATGAAAGGCTGAACAAATCCTGGACCACGACCTGTTGCCAAACCAACCAAGATACCATCTTCCTTCATTTGACTGATAGCTTTTTTGGTTGAACTTGACACACGTTTTCGGTCATTTAGAAAAGTCCCATCAATATCAAAAAAGACTGCTTTAATGGCCACAGAGCTCCCCTCCTTCTAACATTTTATGCTAAAATAAATTATAACATAAATATGATAGTGAGTAGTATAAATGATAAAAAAAATCCTAGTCCTTCACACTGGAGGGACCATTTCCATGTCAGCGGATAATGATGGCAGGGTCAGCCAAAACGCTGATAATCCCATGAACCATGTGGGACTTGATTTAGATAATTTAGAACTAACCGTTCTCGATTTTCTTAATATCCCAAGCCCACATATCACACCCTACCACATGCTGGATATTTACAAAAAAATCAAGGAAACAGCTGGTCAATATGATGGTGTGGTCATCACTCATGGGACAGATACCCTGGAAGAAACAGCCTACTTCCTAGATACCATGGCCGTCCCTGAGATTCCAATCGTTCTAACTGGTGCCATGCGTTCGTCAAACGAGCTAGGAAGCGACGGGGTCTACAACTATCTATCAGCCCTACGTGTTGCCAGTGATGACAAGGCCGCTGACAAAGGAATCCTGGTCGTGATGAATGATGAAATCCATGCAGCCAAGTATGTGACTAAGACCCATACCACAAACGTGGCAACCTTCCACACACCAACCCATGGTCCACTAGGCATCATCATGAAGCATGATATCCTCTGGTTCAAAACTGCTGAGCCTCGTGTTCGCTTTGATTTGGAACAAATTACAGGAACAGTACCAATCATAAAAGCCTATGCAGGGATGGGTATTGGAGATGGTATCATCAGTCTCCTGGATCCTGAGAAGATTGACGGTGTCGTCATCGAAGCCCTGGGTGCTGGAAACCTCCCACCACTAGCTGCAGGAGAAATCACAAAGCTTATGGACAAAGGAGTCCCTGTTGTGCTCGTCTCCCGCTGTTTCAACGGTATCGCCGAACCTGTCTACGCCTATGAAGGGGGTGGGGTCAAACTCCAAGAAGCTGGCGTTATGTTTGTTAAAGAACTCAATGCACCAAAAGCTCGCCTCAAACTCCTCATTGCACTTAGTGCAGGACTAAAAGGCCAAGAATTGAAAGATTATATCGAGGGATAAGACATGAAACTTAGCATTGAAGCAACCGATAAATTGGAAAATAAAGATTTCCACTATGAACTAACCATCTCAAAAACACATATCGCCATGGTCTGTGGTACCGTGCTAGCCAGTCTAGCGCTAGTCGCATGGTTGAAGAAAAAATAAAAAGCTTGAAGCATGGTCACCAGAAAGGTGACTGAACTGCTTCAGGCTTTTAGTTTTCTTCGTCAGGTCTATATTCAAGAATATCTCCTGGTTGGCAATCTAACTCCTTACAAATGGCATCCAGAGTCGTAAAACGGATTGCCTTGGCCTTGCCTGTCTTAAGAACCGAGAGATTGGCTGGGGTAATACCAATCCGTTCTGCAAGCTCACCCGAGCGCATCTTCTTCTTGGCAAGTTCAACGTCCAAATTGACAATAATCATAAGCCCCTCCTAAATCATTTTCCTCAGCAATGGCATTAGCCTTAGTCAAAATCATAGCGACAGCATAGAGGACAAAGCTAACTAGCAAATAACTGATGTTAAAGAAACTATAACTCTGGTTGCCTGTTCCAAACGTAAAAATACCATTATTGATAAAGGTCCCAAGAACGAGCAAATGCGCTGACCAACGAACCAACCTAGCATTTTTAGCGATGAAAATATCAGAACGATAAAGATTAATCAAAAAGGCACGTAGGCACAACAAGAAACCTATGTTGACTACCATACGAAGGAAATCAATGGTTGCTACAAAAAGCGTCAGACTAGGACCCTTGCTTTTCACGGTAACTCCCGAACCGAGAAGCATACGCAAACCTTGTTGTAAGAGTCCTTCATGACCAGTCAGAATAAAGGCGTCATTAAGAATGGTAATAACAAGACTTAAAAAGCCCGCAAAAAGGAGGACATTAACGAACAGGAGAACACTACGCAGACGTTTCTGTTCTTGCGTCTCCTGACGATTTTTAGCACTTTTAGCCGATTTCCAACCATAATAACTAGAGCCAGCCAAGGCTAGGACGATTAAAAAATAGAATAAGATAGTTGTCATGTGTTACCTCGATTGTAAATACATTTTGATTTTTTGGGAGTATAGACTAGAAAAAGCCAAGGTGCCTCTAGGAGCCCTTGACCTTATACTAAATCAGTAGCTAACTATTAACAGTATCAATTATATCGAATATCAATATAAAATACTAGTTTATAGGTAAGATTTTATTACTTTTCAAATAAGATTCATTCAATTATTTGACAGCTGTTTGTCCCTTACGAAGACGGACAGCATCACAAGCTAGAGAGACCAAGAGAAGCCAAACTGATGTGCTGAAGTCAACTACAAGGTGATTAGTCGTTCCCAACTGCAAGAAGATATTCAATGCTGATGGCACAAAGGTTAAGAGAGCAGCCTTTTTCAAGAAGAGAGAGAAATCTTCTGTCCAAAGTGCCTTCCAAGTAAAGTCTTTAAGCTCTTTACGAAGAAGACAAATCAAGGCAAGATAGAAGGCAAATTGTAACTCTGATACTAGCCAGTAACCCCATCCAGAAAGGTAATGAACCTCAGCACCTGGGAAAAGATTAGTCACATCCACAAAAGGAAGGATAAGTAAAGCAAGCATTGCAAAACCGTAGATTGCCATAAGAAGAATAAGAAGAGCATTGATGATTGGTTTAAGTGTTTTCATGATAAGTTTTTCCTTTGTTAAATAGTTTTAGTAAATAATTTCTCTTTTTCGCGAATAAGATTATCTTTATCGAAAACTTATTATCGTTTATCGATAATTATATATTACACTCTTTATTTCTCCTTGTCAACACATTTTTATCGTTTTTCGATATTTTTTATCTAAATTTCAAAAAATAAAAACCAGTCAAGAAAATCTCAACTGGTTAGCTTACTTATGTTAATCGCCTAGACTGGTCAAGCTTCCGTCTAGACTTTTTATGAGTTTAAGAAGAGGGATTCTACGTTATGAAAAAAAGGAAAAAGGGATTTTGGAAAATGAGGGATGAAAGTTGTAGAATATGGGTAAATTTAGCCTCTTCCTAGCATCAATACTAGTTTTGATAAACCTTAAAGTCTTGAGGATGCTTCTGGAAATTTCGGTTGTAGGTTACTTTAATTTTTACTGTCATTGTTTTGTCCTCCTTTTTAGGAATGGTTTGGCCTAGCCAAAACGTTTTATTATCAAAACCTATCTCGTTTTGATGGTTTTATTATAGGTTGCCTAACTTAAAGAAAGCTTGTAATAAGCTTGAAGGGAACTTAAAACTCTCAGTGAGTTTACTGAGAGTTTTTCTGTCTAAAGCATGGATAAAATAATTCCCAAGACTAGAGCCACCCAAACAACATAGCGAATTGTCGCATGATAGCGGTAACTTTCAAAAACCTTGGGTAGCTTTGTAAAGAGATAGGCAATGTAAGCAACTATGGAAAGAAAATACCCTTTAAAATTCAAAGTGGAGCCTAGAAGACTAAATTCTCCAAAAACTGGCACAAGCATCAGTACAGCCGTAAGCATACACCAGACCGGCAAAAGCGTCCTTTCCTTTTGATGCTGTATATGGATAATCAGCTGAGCTATAAAACCCGCAACGTACATAATCAATAATACCGAACAAGCTAGAGAGATAAGAAGTGAATAAAGATATAGGGTATGAAAGTCCGTCTTTCCTTCTATCAGCTTTGCCAATTCGGTAAGAAACCAAATCAAGATGAAGGCGAAAAAATAAAATATAAGACCTAACATCATAAGAAATAAGGGATGCAAGATCGCAAAAAAATCGAGTTTTAACCGTTTCTTTTTCATGGGTTTCCTCCTCAATCAAACTCGCCTTGGCTTCTCAAATGAGCTCCAAGCACCTGCCAATCAGGATTCTCGCGCCAGTTAGGGTCAGACACAATTTGGCTGGCCACGCGCCTTGCTTCTTCTAAGATATTGTAGTCTTCCACAATATCAGCCACTTGAAATTCAGGAATTCCTGACTGACGTGTCCCAAAGATCTCTCCTGAACCACGCATCTTAAGGTCCTCTTCTGCTAGAACAAAACCATCAGTAGTCTCACACATGGCCTGCATGCGTTTTTTCCCGGTATCATTTTTAGGATTAGCCACCAAAACACAGTAGGACTGCTTATGGCCACGACCTACACGTCCTCGAAGTTGGTGAAGCTGGCTAAGTCCAAAGCGGTCGGCATCCATAATGATCATAACTGTAGCATTTGGCACGTTAACCCCTACTTCGATAACTGTGGTTGATACTAAAATCTGAGACTTTCTGTCCTTGAAGTCCTGCATAATTTGGTCTTTTTCATCATTTTTCATGCGACCGTGCATCAGAGCCACTGTAGCTGAATCCCCAAAGAAATCTGTGAGTTCCTGATGAAGGGCCACCGCATTTTTCAAATCGAGAGCCTCAGACTCTTCAATCAAAGGTGAAATAAAATAGACCTGAGCATCTTTTTCCAACTCGCCCTTAATCCAAGTCAGTACGGTATCTAGTTGCTCATGTTTAACCCAACGGGTAATAATGGGCTTACGCCCAGCCGGCATCTGGTCAATGATTGACACATCCATCTCTCCAAAGGCAGTAATCGCCAAGGTCCTAGGGATAGGTGTCGCTGTCATCATGAGGACATCAGGATTATCACCTTTCTCACGGAAAATACGACGTTGATTAACCCCAAAACGGTGTTGCTCATCAGTAATTACTAGGCCAAGCCTGTGATAAGTCACAGCATCCTGAATCAGTGAGTGAGTCCCCACGATCATCTGAGCCTCCCCAGATTCGATTTTGGAAAGAGCTACTTTTTTGTCCGCTGCCTTCATCCCAGAAGTTAGGAGCACTACCTCTAGCTCAGGAAAAAGCCCCTGCAAACTCTGATAATGCTGCTCTGCTAAGATTTCCGTCGGTACCATGAGAGCAGACTGCAATCTTGCCGTATAGGCCCCATACATAGCCAGGCTAGCGATAACTGTTTTCCCTGAGCCCACATCTCCTTGCAAAAGACGGTTCATATGAGCTCCAGATTTCATATCAGCTAGGATTTCCGATAAACTGCGCTGTTGGGCTTCTGTCAAGGGGAATGGTAATTCTGCAATTTTGGCTTTGATTTTGGCCTCATCGTAAGCAATTGCTATACCATTGGTTTCGGACTTATTCTCAGCCTTCAGCACCTGTAAGTTCATCTGGAAATAAAAGAGCTCCTCAAACTTGGTCCTACGTAGAGCCTGCTTATATTCAGCCAAATCTTTCGGAAAATGCATGGCACGCACAGCCTCTTGGCGTCCCATAAGACGATACTTGTCCATAAGCACCTGTGGGAGACTCTCCTCCAATAAATTCAAGGCCCCACTATCAAAAGCTGCCTTTATTGCCTTTATCAGCTGGGCCTGACTAACGCCTTGGGCCACATGGTAAACTGGCTGCATATCGTCCTCAACTTGAGCCAACACTTTCATACCAGTCACTGCAGACTTCTTCTGGTCCCATTTGCCAAAAATAGCCACTTCTGCCCCCATCTCAATCTTGTCCACAAGATAAGGCTGGTTGAAGAAACTAATGGCAATCACTGCTTCTCCTTGCTTGATTTTAAAACTCAGACGATTACGTTTAAAGCCATAATATTGCACATTGGCAGGTGTCACCACCGTTCCCGTAATAACAGCCTTTTCGCCATCCATCAGTTCAAAGATAGACTTACTCTTAAAATCTTCATATCGGAAAGGAAAATAAAGCAAGAGGTCCCCAACCGTGTGCAAATCTAATTTGGTAAATTTTTCAGCGGACTTAGGACCAAAACCTTTCAAATCCGCAATTGGTGAATCTAGTCGAATCATATCCTCTATCATTTCTATCGTGTTCTTCTCCTCGTGAAAGAGGAAGCCTTATCAGCTATTATAACACATGAAAATGGACTTCACTAAAATCAAAAAATCCAGTATCAAACTGGATTTCTCGTTATTTATATTAGTCATAGCTACGAGGTACACGATCACTAAGCAAACAAAGGACCTCGTAGTTGATAGTGCCACGTTTTTCAGCCACCTCTGTCGCAGTGATGCTTGCTCCCCCATTTTCACCCATAAGAGTGACAGGAGTTCCTAGGGGATAAACCTTAGGAAGGCGAACGGTGATCTGGTCCATAGACACACGCCCAACAATAGGACAAAGCTGGCCATCCACAATAACGTGGAAACCTTGTAAATCTCTGGTCCAACCATCCGCATAGCCAATCGGAATGGTTCCAATAACCTCATCAGCTGTCGTCGTATACGTTCCACCATAACCCACATCTTGACCTGCTGGCAGAGTCTTAACATGAACAAGCGCTGTCTCCAAACTTAAAGCAGGACGAATGTTATAGGGAAGGTCTAAAACACTGCCACTAGGATTGAGACCATAGATAACAACACCTAGACGTACCGCATTAAAGACTGTTTCTGCATGCCAGATACTCGTCGCAGAGTTGCTAGCATGTACCAAGCGAGGGCGGTCCACTAAGTTATTAACCAAATCCGTAAAGAAGGTCAATTGACGCTTGAATTTACTATCATCTGCCTCATCAGCTGTTGCAAAATGGGTAAAAACACCTTCGACATCCGCACCAAGTGCCTTCAGACCAGCAATCAAACTATCTGCATCCCCTTGGCTACGCACCCCAATGCGTCCCATACCTGAATCAATCTTAATATGGCAGGTCAAACCAGTCAAATCAAGTCCTTGATTCTTAGCCATTTCCAACCACTCAAGCGAAGCTACCGTCAGAGTGATGTTTTCTTGAATAGCCAAAGGAACCTCGTCTGGTAAGACGACTCCTAAAATAAGTATAGGTTGCTCTAAGCCAGCCTGACGGAGTTCAAGTGCCTCGTCTAGGTTGGAAACACAAAAACCATCTACCTGTTTAGACAAATGCTTGGCCACCGCAACAGCGCCATGACCATAAGCGTTGGCCTTAACAACTGCAAAAGTCTGCACCTTTTTAGGGATGTGACTAACCACTTGTTCAATATTTTCTGAAATTGCTGATAGATCAACCTTTGCCAAGGTTGGTCGATGTAAACTTGAGATCATAAGCTATCCTCTTCCAACATCTATCTCTTAGTTTTTTTCTAAAATAACACTTGCCTGAACAAAATCACCGCTATGGGAAATCGAGATGAAGACATTGCCTTCAAAAGGCGACTGGGTCACCACTGGCGCTCCCTTGTCATTGGTCAAAATTTCAATATCCTTAAAGCCGACTGCTCCAATACCTGTACCCCAGGCCTTTGAAAATGCTTCCTTACCAGCCCAGCGACCTGCTAAATAGGACATCTGACGATTGCCAGAAAGGGATTCAAAACGCTCCCACTCTTTTGGTGTCAATACCTTTTTTGCAAAACGTGGATTGCGGTCATAAGCCTTTTTAACAGCTGAAATTTCCTGCAAGTCTATACCATGTCCAAAAATCATAATTCTTACGAAAGTCGATTGTGGATTTCACGAATCAATTCTTCTGTCTTATCCCAACCAAGACATGGATCTGTGATTGATTTACCATAAACTTCAGGTGTGTCCTGACGACCATCCTCGAGGTAAGACTCAATCATAAAGCCACGCACGGTATCCGCAATACGCTCATCCCACTCACGGTTAAGAAGGACTTCACGCACAATGCGAACTTGTTCCATGAAGTTTTTACCAGAGTTATCATGGTTTGTATCAACAAGAATAAATGGGTTTTCCAAATTAAATGCACTGTACTTGTCCAAAGCCTTAACCAAGTCCTCGTAATGGTAGTTGACAATGTTCTGTCCATTTTCATTGTTGGCACCACGCAAGATAGCGTGAGCGAGTGGGTTACCATCTGTTTTAACTTCAGCGCCATTGTAAAGGAAATGCTGTTGGTTCTGCGCAGCATAGATACCATTAAACATGACATTCAAATTCCCTGACGTTGGGTTCTTCAAGCCAATTGGCACATCAATACCTGAAGCTACAAAGCGGTGTTCTTGGTCCTCAACCGAACGTGCTCCAACAGCGTGGTAGCTGAGTAGGTCATCAAAGAAGGAAAGATTTGACGGATAAAGCATCTCGTCAGCGATTGGAAGGCCTGTTTCAGTAATAATACGTGACTGAAGGTGGCGAACCGCCTTAACTCCAGCAAGAAGGTCTACATCACCCTCTGCGTCTGGTTGGTGGATAAGCCCCTTATAACCATCTCCATTAGTACGTGGTTTAGCTGTATAAACACGCATAACAATAAAGATTTTATCTTTCACTTCTTCCTGAAGTTTGGCCAAACGGTGAGCATAGTCAAGAACAGCTTCTTCATTATCAGACGAACATGGACCAATAACCAAGAGAATACGTTTGTCCTCACCCTTGATAATTTTTGCCAAGGCCTCATCATTGGCCTGTTTAGTTACTAGAGCGTCTCCCGTAAGAGCGTGTAATTTCCTTACTTCCGCTACATCAATCAGCGGACTATTTTGATGAATTCCCATCTATTTCCCTCTCTTTGTGAAAAGAGAGCGAACCGCTTGGTCATCCAAACGGTTCACTCCCCATATATGGTTTCTGTTACCTTATTATTTTGACAAAGTATCGTGGATTTCACGAATCAATTCTTCTGTCTTATCCCAACCAAGACATGGGTCAGTGATTGATTTACCATAGACATCTGGCGCATCTTGACGGCCATCTTCAAGGTAAGATTCAATCATGAAACCACGTGCAACTTTGTTGATTTTTTCATTCCAGTCACGGTTAATCAAGGTTTGACGAACGATACGGATTTGTTCCAAGTAACGTTTACCTGAGTTATCATGGTTTGTATCAATAACGATGAATGGATTTTCAAGGCCCATTTGTTCATAGTGTTCGATGGTTTCAAGAACATCATCATAGTAGAAGTTAGGCACGTTTTTACCATATTCATTCGTTGAACCACGAAGAATAACGTGTGCCAATGGGTTACCTGATGTTTCAACTTCTTCACCGTTAAAGAGGAAGTTTTGTTTGTTTTGTGCAGCGTAGATACCATTAAACATAACGTTAAGGTTCCCTGATGTTGGGTTCTTCATACCAGTTGGAACATCAATACCTGATGCAACAAAACGGTGTTGTTGGTCTTCTACAGAACGTGCACCGATGGCAATATATGACACAAGGTCATCTACCAAAGGAAGGTTTTCTGGGTAAAGCATTTCATCAGCAGTTGTGATACCAGTTTCAGTGATAACACGGTAGTGAAGATTACGAACAGCCTTGATACCATTGATTAGGTTTGGTTTACCTTCAGCATCAGGTTGGTGGACAAGTCCTTTATAACCATCACCATTTGTACGAGGTTTAGCTGTATAAACACGCATAACCATAAAGACTTTATCTTTCACTTCTTCTTGAAGTTTAGCCAAACGGTGAGCATAATCAAGAACTGCATCCTCATTATCAGATGAACATGGACCAATAACCAAAAGCGTACGGTCATCTTCACCCTTGATGATTGCTTCAAGCTCTTTATCACGAGCTTGTTTCTTGGCAAGGGCTTCACCTGTCAATGTAGTTGATTCTTTAACTGCATCAAAATCAATTTTTTCACTTACTGCTTTAAAAACCATAATAATTACCTATTTTTTTCCTAAAATTGTTTACGACCGTGACAATTTTTAAATTTCTTACCAGAGCCACATGGACAGAAGTCATTACGACCAACCTTACTAAAGTCAATTTCTTGACCATTAGCATCTGCTTGGTGGGCCTGGATATTGCCTGTTGCTGTTGTCGAAACACGTTCATTCACATTTTCACGAGATTGCTCATGAATTTGTGCTTTCATCATTGTACGTGTCACATCATATTCAATTGCCCCAATCATATCTTGGAACATCTTGAACCCTTCAGATTGATACTCAACGATTGGGTTGTTTTGTGCATAACCACGCAAACCAACGGCATTACGTAATTGATCTAGAGCATCGATGTGGTCCGTCCACTTGTTATCAACAACCATCAAAATCAAGACTTTTTGGAATTCACGGATAGCTTCCTCTGAACGCAATTTCTTGATTTGACGAGCATAAACATCATCTGCTAACTCATTCAAGTAAACTTTAATAGCGTCATAATTAACACTACGTTTCGTTACCTCTCCCACTTCTTGTAAATCTTCAAGTGAGATGGCATTCTCAGGAACCAAGGCCTGACGAGCAAAGTTCAAGATACCTTTAAGAGCTTCCTCTTGATCATTGCGGCTGTGACCATCTACCGTACGGTTAATCGTACGCTTAATCATAGCCTTAATCTCAGGTTCAAGGTCACGTTCCGCTGTGATAACATCATAACGCTCAGCGTAGATGATTTCACGTTGTTCACGCATAACGTCATCGTACTGAAGGACTTGTTTACGAGTATCGTAGTTATTTCCTTCGACACGTTTTTGAGCCGCTTCCACTTGGCGTGTCAACATACGTGATTTGATAACAATATCCTCATCATCAGCATTCAAACGTTCCAAGACTTGCTTGATACGATCAGAACCGAAGCGACGCATCAATTCGTCTTCAAGTGAAAGATAGAATTGAGATTCTCCTGGGTCCCCTTGACGTCCCGCACGACCACGCAACTGGTTATCGATACGACGGCTTTCGTGACGCTCTGTACCAATGACACAGAGTCCACCAAGGTCAAGAACCCCTTCACCAAGTTTGATGTCGGTACCACGACCGGCCATGTTGGTCGCAATCGTAACGGCACCACGTTGACCCGCATTCATGATAATATGCGCTTCTTTTTCGTGGTTCTTGGCATTAAGCACTTCATGAGGAATACCTGCTTCAACCAACATCTTAGAAATCAAGTCAGATGTTTCAACGGCAACCGTACCAACAAGGACTGGTTGCCCCTTTTCATAACGACGTTTAACATCTTGTACCACAGCGCGGAATTTAGCATCCAAGGTAGGGTAAAGAAGGTCATCATGGTCAATACGTTGAATTGGACGGTTGGTTGGAATCGGAATGATTCGCATGTTATAAATTTCACGGAATTCATCTTCCTCAGTTTTACCAGTACCAGTCATCCCTGACAATTTCTTGTACATACGGAACATATTTTGGTAAGTGATTGAGGCGGATGTCTTCGTTTCTTCTTGAACTGGAACACCTTCTTTTGCCTCAATGGCTTGGTGGAGCCCATCTGAGAAACGACGTCCTTCCATGGTACGACCTGTAAATTGGTCAACGATAAGAATTTCTTGCTCAGGACTGACCACATAGTCAATATCATGCAACATGATGTAGTTGGCACGAAGGGCGTTGTCAATATAGTGAGTCAAGGCAACATTGTCAATATCGTATAAGTTGTCCAAGTTGAAGAATTCTTCAGCCTTGTCAATACCTGAGTCATTCAAACCAATCGTTTTCGTTGGAATATCAATGGCATAATCATCCTCTGTCAAGGTCTTAACAAAGGCATCCGCACGGTGATATAACTGATTAGTTTCTGAACTTACAGGACCTGATACAATCAATGGTGTACGAGCTTCGTCGATAAGAACTGAGTCAACCTCATCGACCAAGGCATAGTTCAATGGACGTTGTACCATGTTTTCCTTACGAACAACCATGTTATCACGAAGATAGTCGAAACCTACCTCTGAGTTGGTTGAGTAAGTGATATCACAGTTATAAGCTTCACGTTTTTCAGCTGGTGATTTGGCTGAAAGGTTAATCCCTACTGACAAACCAAGCCAACTATAAAGCTCACCCATTTCAGTTGCATCACGCTCTGAAAGGTATTCGTTAACGGTGATAACGTGCACACCTTCACCTGAAATAGCATTTAGGTAAACAGGCATTGTCGCAGTCAGGGTTTTCCCTTCCCCTGTACGCATCTCTGGGACGTCACCATGGTGAAGAACAATACCACCCATGATTTGCACACGATATGGGAAAAGTCCAAGAACACGTTTTGCCCCTTCACGAACAACTGCAAATGCCTCTGGCAAGAGTTGGTCTAGACTTTCTCCGTTTTGATATCGTTTTTTAAATTCTTCTGTTTTTGCCTGAAGTTCTTCATCTGAAAGAGCTGCCATTGCATCAGCATAGCTCTCGACTTTCTTGGCAGTTTTTTCTAGTTTCTTAATTTCGCCTTTATCATTTTCAATGATTTTGCGTAATATATTTGCCATCTTTTTTCCTTTCGACAGTCTTTATCTCCATATTTTACCACAAAAGCCCCCTTTAAACAAGAAATCACTCAAGGATTGACAAAGAAAAAAGCCCTAGTTTAAGGGCTTTCACAATGGATTTGCAAATAAACGAAAACTTTTTTATTAGATTCACTGAAAATATCGACAATAATGCTTTAAAACTACTTCTTAGAGTTCTCTTGGCTCTCTAGGATATCCTCAAAATCATGCAAGAGATTTTCAAAAGCCTGCTCAAAGAAGGCATGGTCGGTGCCGCTATAGGCCTTCATTATCATAGGGCTAGCTTCAAAATCAACGTAGAATTGATAGTCCAAGACACCATTTTTCCAGTAAAATTTGATGCTAGGGGAGGCCGTTTTTTCACCGCACATACCCGGAATGGCCCGTTGTAAGCCATAAATGTGATCTCCATAATCTTTCAGACGATAGTAAGCTCCCTCAAAATAATAGGATTTGCCGATTTCAATACGCTCAAATAGTGCAGCTAAAACTTTTTCATTACTCATACTTAAGCCTCGTTAGGGTGACTGACAATCATCTCCAATTGTCCATCAATTTCCCAATCTGTCACATCATTTGGAAGAATGAAGTGATCACCTTTTTTTAGACAATAAATGCGTGAATCGATAGTCATAGTCCCATTGCCAGAAAGTACCGAACAAAGCAAATAAGGAGCTGATTGCTTGAAGTCAACCAAGCCGCTGAGTTTCCATTTATATACGGTGAAGAAGGAGTTTGATGTCAAACAAGTCGACTCTAATTGCAAGGTCTTAACAGTTGCTGGGACGCTATTTTCTGGGTCCCCTAAATTCAAGACATCAAGAGACTGTTGAATATGAAGCTCACGTTTATTGCCCTGATCATCCCTACGATCAAAATCATAGACACGGTAAGTGGTGTCGCTAGATTGTTGAGTCTCTAAAATCAGGATACCTGGACCAATAGCATGCATGGTACCACTTGGCACAAAGAAAAAGTCACCTTTTTTAACAGGAGTTTTCGACAAAAGTCCGTCCCAATCACCTGCTTCAATTAAGGACGCCAATTCTTCCTTTGTCTTAGCCTTGTGACCATAAATAATCTCTGCACCCTCTTCAGCATCAATAATATACCAACATTCTGTCTTTCCTAGCTCACCTTCATGCTCTAGTCCATAAGCATCATCAGGGTGTACTTGTACTGAGAGCCAGTCATTAGCGTCCAAAATCTTTGTCAACAAAGGAAAAACACTAGTCTTGGGATTTCCAAAAAGTTCTGGTTTATCCTTGTAAAGTTCTGCCAGATGAAAACCAGCATACTTTCCGTTTTTGACATAGGATACACCATTAGGATGGGCAGAAATTGCCCAGTATTCACCAGTGTGTTCACTGGGAATATCGTAACCAAACTCTGTCTTAAGTCGATTACCTCCCCAGATTTTTTCATGCATTGGCGAATCTAAAAATAAAGGTTCCATTACATCCTCCTGTATAGAGCAAAACGCCTTAAGATCATGTCTTAAAGCGATTTTACATATTTTGCTTATTTGCGTGAGTGTTTGTCAGCTACATCTTTGGCAAGTGCAAAGTTACCAAGTGTTGCAGAGCCATTACCTGAAACAGCAGGTGTCACAATATACTCAGTCACGTCTGGCACTGGAAGGTAACCATTCAAAAGAGCTGTGAATTTTTCACGGACACGACGAAGCATGTGTTCTTGTCCCATAACACCACCCCCAAAGACGATAACTTCTGGACGGTAGAGCACAGTTGCCTGGACAGCAGCTTGAGCAATGTAGTAAGCTTGAACATCCCAAACCTCAGAATTTTGCTCAATCAATTCGCCACGAATACCTGTACGGGCTTCAAGTGATGGACCAGCAGCCAAACCTTCCAAACATCCGCGGTGGAATGGACAAGTTCCGTTAAATTCATTGGAAACATCATTTGGGTGAAGAGGTACATATACGTGACCAGCTTCAGTGTGACCCATACCACCAATGAACTCACCATTTTGAATAGCACCGGCTCCAATACCAGTTCCGATAGTGTAGTAAACAAGACTCTTAACACCTTTACGAACAAGTGTCTCACCATAAGCAGATGAGTTAACATCAGTCGTAAAGTAGAAAGGAATATTAAACTCTTTAGCAATCAAACCAAGAAGGTCGACATTTGACCAATGTGGTTTTGGTGTTGAAGTCACAAAACCATATGTTTCAGAGTTTGGATCAACATCAATTGGTCCAAATGAACCAATTGCAATTCCAGCCAATTGATCTTCATAACGTTTGAAAAATTCAATAGTACGGTCAATTGTTTCGTAAGGTGTAGTTGTTGGGAATTGAGTTTTTTCAACAACTTGGAATTTCTCATCGCCAACAGCACAAACAAATTTTGTACCACCAGCTTCCAAGCTTCCGTAAAGTTTAGCCATAGGTAAAGCTATCTCCTTTTATGATCAATAATAACTATTTATACTATTATAAATAAAAGCTAGGCAAAAGACAATCTAAATGAGACCTTGTTTAAGGAGGTACAGACTACTCTGCTTCATACTTTTCTTTATGAGCCATTTAACTAAAAAAGCCGAATTGGCTTCGACTTTTCTAGCTTATTATTTAACTGCGATGAAGTCTGCACCTTCAGCAACTGAACCAGTCGCTACTGATGAAACATCTTCGAAGTCTGCAGTGTTTGTAACGATAACCATAGTTGTATCGTCAAGACCTGCTTCAGTGATTACTGAGCTATCGAAGGTAGCCAAGACATCACCTTTTTTAATACGTTGATTTGCTTGAACTTTAGCATCAAATCCTTTACCGTCAAGTGAGACAGTGTCGATACCGATGTGGATAAGCACTTCAGCACCTTTATCAGATTTAAGACCGTAAGCGTGACCTGTTGGGAAGGCGATTTGCACTTCACCATCAAATGGTGCGACTACTTGGTTTCCTGAAGGTTTAATAGCGGCACCTTTACCCATAGCTCCTGATGAGAAGACTGGGTCATTAACATTTTCCAAAGCTACAACTTCACCTTTAAGTGGTGCAGCGATTGTTTCGGCTTGCAATGCAACTGGAGCTGATTCTGCAGATGCAATATCTTCAGCAACAACTTCTTTTTGAGCTTCAACTTCTTCCTCTTTGTAACCGAAGATCCAAGTAAGAGCAAAACCAAGAGCAAGTGTTACAAGTACCATGATCACATACTTAAGCACTTGACCGTTAAGGTAAAGAAGAGTACCAGGAACGATTGTTACACCAAATCCTGTACCAGCGAGGTTAAGGATTGAGGCCAACCAACCACCAGCAGCACCAGCGATAAGACCCATGATAAATGGTTTACCGAAACGAAGGTTAACCCCGAAGATAGCTGGTTCAGTGATACCAAGTACCGCTGAAAGAGTTGCAGGGAAAGCAAGTGCTTTCAATTTAGCATCTTTAGTTTTAACACCCACTGCAAGTGTCGCACCAGCTTGGGCAGTCATAGCAGCTGTGATGATAGCGTTAAGTGGGTCTTTACCAGTATTAGCAATGAGGTTAGCTTCAAGCAAGTTAAAGACGTGGTGAACCCCTGTAACGACGATAACTTGGTGAACTCCACCAAGAACAAGACCAGCAAGACCAAATGGCAAGTTAAGAATCCATTCTGTAGCAGCAAGAACATAGCTTTCAACAGTATGGAAGACAGGACCAATGATAAAGAGGGCCAAAGCTGACATTACTGCGAAGACGATAAGTGGACGCAAGAGAAGGTCAAGAACGTCTGGAACCCATTTACGAACCCATTGCTCGAACTTAGCACCAAGCAAACCTACGAAGAAGGCTGGAAGCACTGAGTTTTGGTAACCTACTACTGGAATAAAATCAAAGAAGTAAATTGGTTTAGCAGCACCTGATGCAACATCCCAAGCGTTAGGAAGGGCGTTGTTAACCATCATCAAACCAAGAACCAAACCAAGAAGTGGTGAACCACCAAATACGTTAAAGGCTGACCAACAAATCAAGGCTGGGAAGAAGGCGAAGGCTGTATCTGTCAATACAACTGTGTAAGTATAGAAATCAGTAGCAGCAAAAGCTTTTGATGTTGTACCGAACAAACCAAGAACTGTATCGTTATTGATTGCTCCACGGATACCCATGAAAAGACCAGTCGCTACGATTGCTGGAAGCAATGGAACGAAAACGTCACCGAATGAACGGATAGCACGTTGGAACCAGTTACCTTGTTTAGCAGCTTCTGCTTTTTGTTCGTCTTTAGATGCTGTTGGAAGACCTTGAGCAACGACTTCGTCGTAAATCTTGTTAACAGTACCTGTACCAAAAATCATTTGGTATTGACCTGAGTTAAAGAAAGCACCTTGAACTTTTTCAATGTTCTCAGCCTTTTCTTTATTGATTTTGTTTTCATCTTTGACCATCACACGTAGACGAGTCGCACAGTGAGCAACACTGTTGACGTTTTCACGTCCACCGAGGGCATCGATGACTTCTTTTGCAATTTGTTTGTTATCCATTTGCAAAATTCTCCTTAATAAAATTTGGTATGAAAGCGTTTAGCTTTTCTTTACGATAACTATTTTAGCATCTTTCTGCCATATGTCAACCGTTTAGCATATTTTTTTATTTTTTGTTATAAATCGTTGATTTTTATAGGTAAAACGTTTACTATATTATTAACAAATAGATTAGGAGATTACTAAATATGAATCTACCAACAGAAGTTCGTTACCGTCCATACGCAGATTGGACAGACGAAGAAAAAACAAAGATTAGAGAAAATGTCGCTAAATCACCTTGGCGTGCAAGTTACCATATCGAACCAGAAACAGGGCTTCTTAATGATCCAAACGGTTTTTCTTACTTTAATGGTAAGTTCCAACTTTTCTACCAAAGTTGGCCATTTGGAGCTGCTCATGGTTTGAAACAATGGGTGCATACTGAAACTGAAGATTTGGTTCACTTTACAGAAACTGGTGTCAAACTCTTGCCAGACCATGAAAATGATAGCCACGGTGCCTACTCAGGTTCTGCTTATCAAATCGGTGATAAACTCTTTATCTTCTATACTGGGAACGTTCGTGATGAAAACTGGATTCGTGACCCACGTCAAATCGGCGCTTGGATGGATAAAGACGGCAAAATCGAAAAATTCGACAAGGTTCTTATCAAACAACCTGCTGACGCTACTGGGCACTTCCGTGACCCTCAAATCTTCGATTACAAGGGACAATTCTATGCTATCGTAGGTGCTCAAAACCACGATAAACAAGGTTTTATCAAACTTTACAAAGCTGTTGATAATGATGTCGAAAACTGGGTTGAAGTTGGAGACCTAGACTTTGGTGGTACTGGCTCAGAATACATGATTGAGTGTCCTAACCTTGTCTTTGTAGATACCAAACCTGTTCTTCTTTATAGCCCACAAGGTCTTGATAAAGCTGAACTTGACTATGGCAATATTTACCCTAATACTTATAAGATTTTCCAAGATTTCGACCCTGAGAAACCTGCCCTTGTTGATGGCACACCAATTATTAACTTGGACTACGGGTTCGAAGCTTATGCTACTCAAGGATTTAACACTCCTGATGGTCGTGCCCTTATTGTTAGCTGGATTGGTCTCCCAGACGTGGACTATCCAACTGACAAATACGACTATCAAGGTGCTATGAGCTTGGTTAAAGAATTATCTATCAAAGATGGTAAACTCTACCAATACCCAGTAGAAGCTATTACAAGCTTACGTGCTAGTCAAGAAGATTTCTCTGAAAAAACGGCAACAACTAACACTTACGAGCTTGAACTTAACTTTGAAGCTAACACTCAAACAGAACTTGTCCTCTTCGCAGACCAAGAAGGAAATGGCTTGTCACTTACTGTTGATACTGAGAACGGAAAAGTTATCCTTGACCGTTCTAAAGCTGGTGAACAATATGCTACTGACTTTGGAACAAGTCGTGAATGTACACTTGATGCCGGTCAAGCTGCAACAGCAAACATCTTTGTAGATAACTCAATCGTTGAAATTTACTTCAACAAAGGTGAGAAAGTCTTCACTAGTCGTGTTTTCCCAAGTGCAGAACAAACTGGTATCAAAGTAACATCAGGAAACGTTTCTGGGCACTACTTCGACTTGAAATACTAAGGTGATTTATGGTCGCAAAGCTTACTGACGTTGCCGAACTGGCTGGTGTGAGCCCAACCACAGTTTCTCGCGTCATAAACAAAAAGGGCTACCTCTCACAGAAGACCATTGACAAAGTTCACTCTGCTATGCAAGAACTCAACTATAAACCAAATAATTTAGCTCGAGGTCTTCAAGGAAAGTCGGCCAAACTCGTTGGCTTGATTTTCCCAAATATTTCCAATATATTTTATGCCGAACTTATTGAACGTCTTGAGGATGAACTCTTTAAGCAAGGCTATAAAACCATTATTTGTAATAGTGAGCATGATCCTAACAAGGAGAGAGACTATTTGGAGATGCTTGCCGCCAACCAATGTGACGGCATCATCTCGTCTAGTCACAATCTTGGTATTGAGGATTATGAGAAGGTTGAAGCTCCCATCGTTGCCTTCGACCGTAATCTCGCTCCAAAGATTCCTATTGTTTCGTCTGACAACTTTGAAGGTGGCAAGTTAGCCGCAAGAGCTATGGTCAAGGCTGGCTGTCAACGCATTGTCATGATTACAGGCTATGATAATTCGGATTCTCCAACAGGACTTCGTCAACTAGGTTTTAATTATGAATTGGACAAGAAAGGTATTATTTGTCCTGTTCCAAACGATTTGTCTCTCATGCGACGAGAATTAGAAATCAAATCTATTATCTCTCGTGAAAAACCAGATGGCATCTTTGTTTCGGACGATTTAACAGCTATCTTGGTTATGAAGATAGCTAGACAATTGGGACTTTCTATCCCAGATGACCTAAAAATCATCGGTTATGACGGTACCGCCTTTATCCGTCACTTCTACCCAGAGTTAGCAACTATCCAACAACCTTTGGATGAAATTGCTAAGCTTTGTGTCGAAATTCTTCTCAAGAAAATTAAAGGCAAAACAGTTAATCGTGATTATGTACTTCCAGTGAGTCTGATTGCTGGTGGCAGTATATAAATGAAAGTCGCAAGAAATCTCCGCTTGCGACTTTTTTCTTGTTACATTTGTAGAAAAAAAGAAGTTGAAACAACGCTCAACTTCTTTTGCTTATGCCTCATCTGTCACAAACTGACTAAGTACACCATTAATGAACTTAGCAGATGTTTCATCAGAATATTTTTTAGCGATTTCAATGATTTCGTTAATAGCTACACGTCCTGGTGTTTCTTCAAATGACGTGATTTCATAAAGTCCCAAACGAAGGAGAGTACGATCTGTCACAATCAAACGTGAGAGGCTCCAACCCTCTTTCAACTTTTCTTCAATTTGACTATCAAGTTGGGCCAACTCTTCACGGACACCTGTTACTAGGCTAAGGAGAAAGGCTGGTACATCAACTTCAGTTTCTTCGTCAATTGGCTTGTCATAAGTGTAAGCGAAATGTGCTTGTTCCAGAGCTTCTCCACCAAATTCAAGGGCAAAAAGCGTTTGAAAAGCACGCTCACGAAGGTCACGACGTGAATCTTTAAAGATATTAGTCATTCAAAAAATCCTCGTTAAACAATTCAGCCAAGTCTGGTTTTTGTGACTTTTCAGTAACAATAGATTCAACGTGAACATTGACTTCTGAAATTGCCACTTCTGCCATATCATAGACAGCTGCTTTAACAGCCTTTTGAATTTCGATTGAAACCGCTGGTACGTTAACCCCATACTGAAGTGAGACGTAGATATCAGCATTTACAGTACCATCTTCTTCTGTTCGGAGGTAAACACCACGTCCCAAGCTTGTTTTGCTGAGACTATCCGTAACATTTTTATTTTGAAGGGCGTAAACACCTTCCACTTTAGTTGCAGCGATACCTGTAATCACTTCGAGCACGCGAGGGGCAATTACAATTTCACCGATATTTTCTGTAGTCATCGCATGTTTCCTTTCCGTTAGTTTGGAAAATAAAGCCTTCAAACCAGCGGTTTGAAAGACTTAGTTGGGCTTAGGCACGTGATACGTAAGTACCTTCAGCTGTGTTGATAACCAATTTTTGACCAGCTTCGATAAAGTCTGGAACGTTAACCACAAGACCAGTTTCAAGTGTTGCAGGTTTACCTGAACCTGTAACTGTTGCACCTTTGATTGATGGTTGTGTTTCAGTAACAGTCAATTCAACAGTTGTTGGAACTTGAACACCAATAACTTCTGTTCCGTAGAATTGGATTTTTACGTCTGAGTTTTCAAGGATAAATTTCAATTCTTCTTGAACGTTGGCTACTGGGATTTCATATTGGTCATATGTTTCAGTGTTCATGAAGTATGCAGTATCATCCATTTGGTACAAGTATTGTGCTGGTACTGTTTCGATGATTGCTTGTTCAAATTTTTCTTCTGGACGATAGCTAGTATCAAAAGTTGAACCTGAACGAACATCACGCAATTTCATACGCATGATTGTGTTACCTTTACCAGGTTTGTGGTGGCTAGCTTCAAGAACTTTGATCAATTTGCCATCGTTAGTTACGAAAGTCATACCCGCACGGAGTTTACTTGCTTCAATCATTATTAAATACCTCTTTGTAAAAAATTATTATCAGTTTATTTTACCATAAATGATAGCATGGCTCAAATGTTTTATAGATTCAAGCCCAATCCTCAGGCTTTTTTCAAAGAACAAACTATTCATCCATTCCTAAGTGAACCTCTGGAACATCATGTTGCAAATAAGAAACGCCTTTTTGTTCCATCAATTCAATCGCAAAGGGATGGGGCCTATAATTGGCCTTGTATGTAATCTTAACAATACCAGCTTGCAAGAGAGCTTTGGTGCAGTTGATACAAGGAAAATGAGTCACATAAATCTCTGTATTTTTGGTAGAAATCCCCTCTTTGGCACATTGGATAAGGGCATTCATCTCTGCGTGTACCGTACGAATACAATGACCATCTTCCATATAGTGGCCTACTTCATTACAGTTATCAGTCTCAGAAACTCCGCCGTTATAACCTGTAGCGATAATACGCTTGTCCTTGACTAAAACAGCCCCAACAAAGGCACGATCACACGTAGAACGCTTAGAAATCAGCTCTGCATTAGCCATAAAATAATCTTGCCAAGATAAACGGTTTGGCATAAAGTATTCCTCCAAATCTTAGAGAACAATCAATTCCTTAGGCGCAAGGGTAATCAATTCACAACCATTTTCTGTGATAATGATGTCATCTTCGATACGAACACCGTATTTATCAGCCAAATAAACACCTGGCTCGTCCGTCAAGACCATACCAGCTTCGATAGTCTCATCAGAGTTACCAAAGTAAGGAATCTCGTGAATGTCAAGACCGATACCATGTCCAATACCATGTGTAAAGTAGTCACCGTACCCCGCTTCGACAATAACATCACGCGCAACCTTATCATAGTCACGACGTGTCATACCAGCCTTAGCTGCGTCAATCAAGGCCTGGTTAGAGCGTAGAACGATATCATAAATTTCACGCTCCTCATCAGTGGTGTCACCAATATGGATAGTACGAGTCATATCGCTAACGTAGTGGTTGTAATAGCAACCAAAGTCCATCGTTAAGGTTTCACCAGATTGGATAACCTTTTCTGAAGCAACCCCATGAGGCATAGCAGAACGGTAACCTGAAGCAATGATAGACTCAAAGGAAACCCCTGAAGCTCCGTACTCACGCATACGGAAATCTAGGAAGTTTGCTACTTGTAGTTCTGTTGTTTGACCTGGTTTAATAAAATCAAGTACATCTGTAAAGGCACGGTCTGAGATAGAACAAGCCTTACGGATAGTTGCCAATTCTTTTTCGTCCTTGATCATACGCAACTCTTCCATGAAGTTGCTTTGTGGTGATAAAGTGTAGCCTTCAAAAATCGCTTGAAGACCTTGATAGTAAGCAAATGATACCTGATTATCAAATCCGATTGTTTCCAGTTTATCAGCCTCGATAATTTTAACAATATCCTTAAGTGGGTCCTTACTTTCGATAATATCAAAGCCATGCACGGATTGTTTGGCAATGAGGGTATAACGTGAATCGGTTAAGAAGAGGCGACGATTCTTAGTGATGAAGACAGTCGCATTTGTCCCCCAGAAATCTGTCAAATAATAAATATTGTTTTGTCCTGTCACCAACAAGGCATCAAGGCCTGATTGGGAAAGTTTGGCATCAAATCGTTCAAGTCTACGTTGCATTATGAATTACTCCTTTGGTATTTTAGGTTAATTATACCAAATTTTCAGATTTTAAAGGATTAAATTGACATTTTAGATTGTTTTTTTGAGGTCATAAAGAAAAAGCCAGATCAAACTCTGACTTTATTAGCATTACACAAAGGCTCGCTTTTCGTAGATAGTTGGCATAAAAAGGAGCAAAACCAAAGTCCAAACAAACAAAACAAAGGCTTCGCGAAGATTAAAGAACCCTTGACCACTAGTAAAGACTGCTCGCATAAAACTAAATGGCACATAAGTCATCAGCTTAGTCATGGTATCCCCTAAACTAGCCAAATAGAGCGTGAAGAAAGTCATTCCTGTTACTCCAAAATAAGCCGTTACAAAGGCCGTTAAGGTATTCTTCACAAACAAGACAAGCAAAGAGGAAATCATATTTGATAAATTCTTTTATTTCTCCAACTTAGAAAATAGTCTGTTAGATAAATTTCCCTAAAAGACTTATAAGCAGATCTGTTAGATTCCTAAAAACTTGCTTAATTTGAGACATTAGGCTAGTAACAGCCCCTTCAGTATGATTAATTACATCCTTATCACTATCCTTGATAGTATCTTCAGAAGGGGACTCAGGTAAGGGATTTTCCACCTTCTCTACTACTTCTGTTCCCTCTGGTGTCTCTGTTTTCTCAGTTTCTTCCTTGAAAACAGCCTGATAAATAGCTCGGGCATCTGGAGCACTGCCAAGATAGCCAGAAACCAATTGACCATTTTTGAGACGAATGACACTTGGAGTCCCTGGAATTCCTAGCTTATCAAATAGTATTTTACGAGACTCACGGTCCAACTGATCTGAATCTGTATTGTAATAAAGAAGCTGACCATCAATCAGGGTATTGAAATCCTTCAAAACCGGAGAATTTTGACGACAATAGTAGCAGGTTGGCCGGCCAACATAAAGGATATGGTCCCCGCCATCTTCAGTCAACATATTTGTGACATCACTATAAGAGACTGGCTTCAGGTTTTCAAGATTCTTTTCATAAGTTTCAACCGAGACCTCTTCGGACCTTACTTCTGTCTCAACCACTCCTGTCTGTGATGATTGAGGAAGCGAATTTTCCTTTGTCTCACTAATAGATTCAACTTTCTCAGCTACCTGTTGAGAAGCTGTTTCAGAAGAAACTTCCACATTCTCTACTTCACCATTCTCAACAGAATTATTGGATAATTCGACTGTAGATTCCTTAACATCTAACTCATCCGCTGCTCCACTAAGCACCGCTAACTGGCAAGTACCTAAAACAAAACTCGCCATCAAAATAAATTGTATTTTCTTCATGTATTCTCCTTATTTGTTTACTGTGTTACATCTTACTTTTTACCAATTAACAAAAGCAATGGTACCATGACACTAATTACCATGTTCCTCTCCTTTTTCTATTTATATTAATATTTTAGCCACTAAGTCCAAGCTATGACTTCATTATAAGAGCTTAACGAAATAAAAAATAGTGACATAGATGTCACCATCCCATAGGATTAAAGATAAAAAGAAAAGGCTAAGCAAGCAAGCTCAACCTGAGGCTATAGTAATCATCAGAGAAAATCATTCCTCCTTATCCTTACTCGCTACTCTAAGCGCAAACAAAGAAAAAGCTAGTGAAAAAGTTGACCAGACGAGACAATGGTCAATAAAAGCAACACCTTCGGTGAAACTTAGTGTAGCATTTATGATCACAATAAATAGCCAGACAATCACGATAACAATGCTTAAACTTCTAATAAGATTATTCTTCTGTTTATCCATACTCCTCTTTCCCATATCTGGTGCTCATGGTAACTTCTAATCGCCATAAGGAGGTCTTCTTTTCAACCACCATTTGTTCCAACCCAATCGTTCAGGTAAGGTTTGAGGTTTAGATACAAAACCACCCCCTGTAACATTTTCTAAGGTTTCAGCATTGAGCTCTTCACCATATGCCTTAGTTCGCATTCTTATTTCTCCTTTCTTTTCAAAAATAAATACAGCAATAACCACTTGGACTATACAAAGATTTAGTCGTCTTGGAGACCTAGTGGATTTGGGTATAAGGTCATTATAAGTTCTCCCTTTTCAAAAAAATAGTGACATAAATGTCACTACCACTGAACACAAAAAGACAGGCCTTTATAAGACCTGTTCCAAAACTTGTTTATTTCTACGGTGTTTCAGAATAAGATAAAAAATTACTTCAAAAAGGAGAAAACTAAAATAAATTCCTAAAACATAAAGCAAAGTTTCCCATTTATCTGTTGCTGATTGAAAATGGCCGTGATGATCCACTGTACGAATACTAATTAAAAGACAAATATCTAGAAATAAGGCTAGAAGAATACCATTAAATCCTATAAAAAAACGCTTTTTAACCATAGTCTGGCTCCTGTATCTTTTTTCTTAACCATAGAATAGCAAACTCAACTTAAACCAGCCTAAAGCAAAAAAAGACTCAGAGAGCCCTTTTTCCTTTATGTCAATTTTTCTTTCAAATATTGTCCTGTGTAGCTTTCCGGAACGGCTGCTACCTCTTCTGGAGTCCCTGTAGCAACGATAGTACCTCCACCGACACCGCCTTCAGGACCCAAATCGATGATATGGTCTGCGGTCTTGATAACATCCAGATTGTGCTCAATCACGAGAACAGTGTTGCCATCATCCGCAAAACGCTGAAGCACCTTCAAAAGACGAGCAATGTCATCTGTATGGAGACCCGTCGTCGGTTCATCCAGAATGTAGAAGGACTTCCCAGTAGAGCGTTTGTGCAACTCACTAGCTAGTTTCATACGTTGAGCCTCACCACCTGATAGGGTTGTTGCTGGTTGTCCCAAGGTCACATACCCAAGTCCTACATCTTTGATAGTCTGCACCTTACGAGCAATCTTAGGAATAGCCGCAAAGAAGTCAACTGCGTCATCAACTGTCATATCCAAAATTTCAGCAATATTTTTCCCCTTATAGCGAACTTCTAAGGTCTCAGAATTATAGCGTGTGCCATGACAAACCTCACAAGGGACATAAACATCAGGCAAGAAATGCATCTCAATCTTGATAATACCATCACCAGAGCAGGCTTCACAACGGCCACCCTTGACATTGAAAGAGAAACGTCCCTTCTTGTAACCTCGAATCTTGGCCTCATTAGTTTGGGCAAACAGATCACGAATATCGTCAAAGACACCGGTGTAAGTCGCTGGATTAGAACGAGGTGTACGCCCAATTGGACTTTGGTCAATATCAATCAAACGCTCGATATGCTCGATTCCTGTCACTGATTTGTGTTTACCAGGTTTCTCACTATTTCGATTAAGCTCTTGGGCAATTTTTTTCTTGAGAATTCCGTTAACCAAAGTCGATTTTCCCGAACCAGAAACACCAGTGACTGCAATCAACTTTCCAAGTGGAAACTTGACAGATACATTCTTCAGGTTATTTTCACTAGCACCTTTAACCTCGATAAAACGACCATTACCTACACGACGTTCCAGAGGAACAGGAATTGATTTTGCACCTGACAGATATTGCCCGGTGATTGATTTCTTGTTCTTAGCAACTTCCTCTGGGGTCCCAGAGGCCATGATTTGACCACCAAAAGCACCCGCACCAGGTCCCACATCGATAAGCCAGTCAGCCTCACGCATGGTATCTTCATCATGCTCCACCACAATCAGGGTATTGCCCAAGTCACGCATCTTTTTAAGACTTGATATCAAGCGATCATTGTCACGCTGATGAAGCCCAATAGAAGGCTCATCCAAAACATATAGGACTCCAGAAAGGTTAGAGCCAATCTGTGTCGCCAAACGGATACGCTGACTCTCACCCCCTGAAAGGGTTCCGGCCATACGAGAGAGGGTCAAATAATTAAGACCTACATTATTTAGGAAAGTCAAGCGATCCTTGATTTCCTTGATAATTGGACGAGCGATCACTCCTTCATTTTCACCCAATTCAAGGTTATCAATTTCCTGAAGATGATCTGAAATAGACAAATCAGAGATTTGACCAATATTTAGGCCATTCTCACCACCAACACGAACCGAGAGAGCTGCTTCGTTAAGACGATAGCCATGACAAGTTGGACATGACAACTCATTCATATAACCTCGCATGACATTGCGAGTGAAATCACTATTGGTCTCGTGGTAGCGACGATTAATATTAGTCACAACCCCTTCAAAAGGAATGTCAATATCACGCACCCCACCAAAATCATTAACATAATGGAAGTGGAATTCGCGGTCCCCAGATCCATAGAGGATCAAATCCTGTTCTTCTTTTTTCAGATTTTCAAATGGTGTATCCATATCCACGCCGAACTGCTCCATGGCCTGCTCAAGCATAGCTGGATAATAGTTGGATGATATAGGATTCCAAGGCGCCAGAGCACCTTCACGCAAGGTTTTACTAGCATCAGGGATTACCAAATCCATATCAACTTCCAGTTTATTACCCAAACCATCACAGGTCGGACAAGAGCCAAACGGTGCATTGAATGAAAAGAGACGCGGCTCCAACTCTGGCACTGTGAAGCCACAAACTGGACAAGAATAATGCTCTGAGTAAAGCAACTCATTATCATCCATAGTATCCACAATCAAGTAGCCATCTGCTAAACGAAGGGCCGCCTCCACCGAATCAAAGAGACGACTACGGATACCCTCCTTATTTACCAAGCGGTCCACAACCACTTCGATATTATGCATCTTAGACTTGGACAACTCTGGCACTTCTGTGACATCGTAAATCTCACCATCTACACGAACACGAACATAACCGTCTTTCTGTACACGCTCAAAAACAGCCTTGTGTTGCCCTTTCCTACGACGAACAATTGGTGCCAAAATTTGCATACGTGTACGCTCTGGAAGAGCTAGAACCTCGTCCACAATCTGTTCCACAGAGGACGACTGAATGGCCCCATGACCATTAGGACAATAGGGGACACCCACACGCGCATAAAGGAGACGAAGATAGTCATTAATCTCCGTCGCTGTTCCGACTGTCGAACGAGGGTTTTTGCTTGTTGTTTTCTGGTCAATGGAGATGGCAGGACTCAAACCATCAATCGAGTCCACATCAGGTTTCTCCATATTACCCAAAAACTGACGGGCATAAGCCGAGAGACTTTCAACATAACGACGTTGCCCCTCTGCATAGATGGTATCAAAGGCCAAGGAAGACTTCCCAGAACCTGACAAACCCGTAACCACTACCAGTTTATCACGTGGAATCTCCACATCAATATTTTTTAAATTGTGAGCTCTTGCTCCATGAATCACTAACTTATCTTGCATATTTTAAGAGGCCCTAACCCAGAAGCTACGGCCACTCCTTTCTACAGACGGATGGAAAATCCATCCCGACTTTCTCTCATATTATAACAAAATTTCAATTTATCCAGCCCAAAAATGTTTCAAATGTAGTATAATATTGGAGTGTCTAAAAAAGGCAAGGAACATCGTCCCAAGCCTCATTTGACATCACTAAAAAAAGCTAAGAGCAGTGTTTATTTTACTTAAAAGCGATTGTAAAAATCCTTTTGTAATCAAGGCGCTAGCGCTTACCTAATGACAAAAGGAGGGGTTCCCATTGAAACAAATGTTCTTATCCACCGGAAAAGAATTCAAAGAAATTGAAACATTCGAGCCTGGTGCTTGGATTCATTTGGTGAACCCTTCCCAAGAAGAAGCCATGAAGGTCGCAGAACGTTTTAACATTGATATTCAAGACCTCCGTGCCCCTCTGGACGTGGAAGAAACATCACGTATCGATGTCGAAGATGACTACACCCTGATTCTGGTCGACGTCCCAACCCAAGAAGAGCGTAATAACAAAAGCTACTACGTCACTATTCCATTGGGTATCATCGTTACCGATGAGGTGGTTGTTACAACCTGTCTCGAGGACATCAGCCTCATGGACAACTTCCTCAACCACCGTGTACGTAACTTCTACACCTTTATGAAGACCCGTTTTGTCTTTCAGATTCTCTATCGCAATGCTCAACTCTTCCTAACCGCCCTACGTTCTATCGACCGTCAGAGCGATAAATTGGAAGCTCAGTTGGAAAATGCGACTAAAAACGAGCACTTGATTGACATGATGGAATTGGAAAAATCCATTGTCTATCTAAAAGCCTCACTTAAGATGAATGAGCGAATTGTCAAAAAGCTAACAGGTAACGCCTCTAGCTTGAAGAAATATATCGAGGACGAGGATCTCTTGGAAGATACGCTGGTCGAAACCCAACAGGCCATTGAGATGGCAGGCATCTATGAAAATGTCTTGAATGCCATGGCTGAAACCTCTGCCTCTATCATCGGCAATAACCAAAACACAATCATGAAAACACTCGCTCTCATGACTATGGCTCTGGATATCCCAACCGTTATCTTCTCCGCCTACGGTATGAACTTTAAAAACAATTCTATGCCACTAAACGATTTAGATAACGCCTTTTGGGTCATCTTCTTCATGGCAGCCTTCGGGTCATCCTGCGTTGTTATCTACTTTATCAGGAAAAAATGGTTCTAACATAGAGCCTCTTCTTTTCCCTAAACTACAAAACTAAAAAAAATAATACTATTTATCGAAAGGTCATCTCATGGACATCCAAAAACTCACCAAGAAAAACCAAGAATTTATCCACATCGCAACTAACCAACTCATCAAAGATGGTAAATCAGACCAAGAAATCAAAGACATTCTTGGCAATGTCATTCCTGAACTTATCGAAAATCAGAAAAAAGGAATTACAGGACGTGGACTCCTTGGTGCTCCAACTGTTTGGGCTGCTAGTTTCTCTCCTGAAAAACACCAAAAACCTGAAACTGGTAAGCCTAACAAAGAAGTGCCAGAAACAGATAAAACACCTTGGAAGATGTGGCTTGATACCTCACTCTTCCTTCTAGCCATCGTTGCTATCATGAACGCAATCTTTGGTTTCTCAGGTACACAAACTAGCTACGGTCTCACAACCCTTCTTTCAGTGTCATTCATTGGAGGCCTTGCTATGTATACCCCTTACCACTACATCTACCGTCACAATAACAAACCAAAAGAAGAACGTCCAAAATGGTGGTTCAGCATGACCGTCATCACACTCTCTTTTATTGCATGGTTTGCTCTCTTTAGTCTTACAGCTCTTCTTCCAAGCTACCTCAACCCTGGTCTTTCACCAATTGTAATCCTTATCATTGGCGTTATTGCTGGTGTTGCCAAATACTTCTTCAAACGTCATTACAACGTCCAAAGTACTTACGCACCTGCATCTTAATCAATCTCAACCTCAAGCACCCTTGTGGGTGCTTTTTTACGTCAGAAATCTTGACACAGTTGGCTATTCTATACTAAAATGTTAAAGTTAATAGACAAAAGAAAGAATTCCAATAGATGCGTATCAAATTCCCTCTACTAATCATTGCTTGCTGCCTATTACTTATGGCATGCAGCCACAAGAATACTCAGAAAAACTATCAAGCTTACTATAGTTTCAACAACGTGACGACTCCCACTCAGGAAAAACAGCTAGCCAAAGCCTTAAAAAGCAAAGGCATACCGACCAAAGACTGGGACAATCTAGCCCCTTATATTACTCGTTACAATCAGGAAAATACAAACCTTCAGCCAGTTGTCAAAAAATGGACCAAAAGTAAAATCGGCAAAGATCAAAACCAATTCGTCACCTTCCTTAATGAAAAAACTTTTGAAGAGAATAAATCACACTTTACTGACGACTTAAACTGTCGACGAACATCTTTCCTCCTTCTTCACGACCTTATTACAAGCTCAGAGGACCTCACCAAATTGGAACTCCCCCTTCAAAACGAATTTATAGATCTTAAGTCACACCACAAAGAGTTAACCGCCAAGGATCAAGCTCTCTACAGTCTCCTCTTTGGGGATAATATCAGCTATCAGTCTACAGACGATCTCCTTAAAGCTTGGAAAAAAGCTGGACTCAAGTTTCCAGAGAAGGTTAAACTCCTATCGGTCTTTCAAAATAGCCCTGGTGATGTCAGCAATTTCCACACGGCTATAGCTTACGAAAAAGACGGCAGTATCTATGTCTTTGAAAAACAGGACCCTACACTTCCTTACAGGTGGAGTCGCTTCAACAATTGGGCAGACATCAAAACACACTGGTTATCCAACCGCTTCAAGGCCTTCAAAGATAATGTTGATGTCCTCGTTAACGACCAAAAATTTGATGATTTCTTAGAAAACACACTCTATATACCACAAAACAACCAACTAGCTCCTCAAGACGAATGAGAAGGCCAGTTGGTTTTTCTTTCCCCCTAAAGCATAAAATTAAACTCTCCACTGTCAGCCCCAGAAATTACAAAGGCTTAGAAAATCAAGGCAGAAAAAAAACACCCTCAGTCGAGGGTATTATTTTTAGTCTTCATTTACGTAAGGCATAAGTGCCATAACGCGAGCGCGTTTAATCGCTGTTGTTACTTTACGTTGGTTTTTAGCTGAAGTTCCTGTTACACGACGTGGAAGAATTTTACCACGTTCTGAAACGAAACGGCTAAGAAGCTCAGTATCTTTGTAATCAACATATTCGATTTTGTTAGCTGCGATGTAATCAACTTTTTTACGGCGTTTGAATCCGCCACGACGTTGTTGAGCCATGTTTATTTCTCCTTTATATATTTAATTCGTTTTGTCCATTCTTAGAATGGGAGATCGTCATCTGAAATGTCCATTGGATTTGAATTACCAAATGGACTCTCGTCACGACCGAAGTTTGGTGTAGATTGCGCAGGTTGTGATCCACCACCGAATGAATTTGAATTATCAAATCCTCCAGCGTTGTAAGAACCACCACTGTGACCTTCACGTGCCGCACGGCTTTCCAACATTTGGAAATTATCAGCGACAACTTCAGTTACGTAAACACGTTGACCTTGTTGATTTTCATAGTTACGAGTCTGAATACGACCTGTAATTCCAATCAATGCGCCTTTCTTAGCCCAGTTAGCCAAATTTTCAGCTTGCTGGCGCCAGATAACACAGTTAATAAAGTCTGTTTCACGTTCACCATTAGCACCCTTGAAGTTACGGTTAACCGCAAGGCTGAATGTTGCAACAGCAACGTTACTTGGTGTATAACGAAGTTCCGCATCACGGGTCATGCGACCAACGAGTACGACATTATTAATCATAATTTACCTTCTTACGCGTCAAGTTTAACGATCATGTGACGAAGAATGTCACCGTTGATTTTTGAAAGACGGTCGAACTCGTTAAGAGCTGCATCGTCGTTTGCTTCAACGTTAACAACGTGGTAAAGTCCTTCACGGAAATCTTGGATTTCGTATGCAAGACGACGTTTTTCCCAATCTTTTGATTCAACAACAGTTGCACCGTTGTCAGTCAAGATAGAATCGAAACGTGCTACCAAAGCGTTTTTAGCTTCTTCTTCAATGTTTGGACGAATGATATAAAGAATTTCGTATTTAGCCATTGATATTTTCCTCCTCTTTTGGTCTAATGACTCATGGTCTTTCGCCACGAGTAAGTGAGGTGCACTCACAAGATATAATTCTACCAAAGTTTGAAGGATAATGCAAGGGAAAAGTGAATAGATAGGAATTTGAATCGCTAAGAAAAAAAATTAAGCCTTATGAGTCGTCTTTTCTCCGGCCAAACTTCATGCTAAAATAAGAGAATGCTTTATCATAAAAAGAAATTAGGAGAAAAACTAGGGCTTCCAACCTTTAACCACTACTATAATATTCCTATTACTTCCCTAGAATATGATTTAAAAAACTTAGGTCCGAGTGACGTCTACATTATCACTTTCAAACAGGACAATAACCTCTTTGTTGTTGACATAACACATCAGCTTGGTCATACCAGTCATTTTGATACCGTCTCCCTCTTTGAACTAGACAAGCTCTTATCTGGTATCGCTGCTGTTCCTTTAGCCGCTGTCCAAAACATACAAATCTTGTCCTTCCCAGACAAGTTACACTCTCTGAACCCTAGTCAACGTCTAAAAAATCTCGTTACTCTTTACTACAAGGATGCAGAAATCATGCGTTACCTCAAGACGACTAAAAATACTGGTGATCAGGTGACAAGATATCAATTAGAGGCTGAACGACTAGAAAGACAAGGTAAGAGTTTTGACTTCTTCAAGTACGTCAGCCGTGGCAAAATACGAGAAGAAGACGGTCTATCGGAAGTGTCTAGCAAGGACTACGACTTCATTCCTGATTTTCACCCCTTCTTAACCTCACCAAGAAGCCAGCAGGTTTTAAGCGTACCAGTAACCTACTTTGATGACAAAACGAAACAGACCGCCAAAATAGACATCATGGGGTGGTATATCAAGGACCAGCAACTTAAGATTCGTTGGAAACCCAAGTACATGCGCAAACGTCGATGGCGCTCATCACGTATATCAGTTGATATCGTGACCGACAACTACTTCTTCCAAGGACAAATCTATAGAGACAGTAGCGCCCCCATATTTCTGAACAACCTAAGCTTTGATAGCAAGATTCCTAAGAGCTTCCTGCCGCATCTTAAAAATCAATACCAAATCTTTATGGCTCTAGTCGAAGAACAAAAAAGACTGGCTCTCCTACGAAAGGTCCAGTTAAACAATAAGGACTAAGAGTCTTTCACTAAAATTTCACATATCAAAAAGCTCATTCTTACACGCTAGAATGAGCTTTTAAGATTCTTCAATTGTCATTAGAACATCCTTTTGGAATTTTGTAAAAAATATTTTCATAAGGAGGAGTCATTGTGTGTCACCATTTTTATACCTAGCAATCATAGATTACCTCCATCAACTTACAAATAACTTTTTTGTATTGTAAATTTTCTATTACATTGGTATCACTCCCTAAGCTATTTTATGCAATAACTTGAAGTGTCTCCATTTTTATAACGTCCTAAATTCATCATCATAGTAATCACCTCTGATTCGTATGATTTGAGACCTATCTCCCCATTGACCACTCAATGAGACTTACTTGTCGCCGTTCTTATAACGACTTACATCAAACATCAACATAAGCGTCACCTCGGTACTTTTTTACAAGATTTAAGCATTTAACTTTTGTCGATAGTTTACTCATTTGGCATCGGTATCACTCCTTAAGCTATTTTACGCAACAGCTTAAGTGTCTCCATTTTTATACCTACTAACATTTCTCATGAGCTTTACCTCACTTTTTGACGTTAATCTTGAGTTTAGCTTTCAATTTCTGGTGGTATCACTCCCTTGTAGCTATTTTATGCAACATTTTTAATCGCCGTTTTTATACCTACTGATATTTTTCATGAACTCACCTCGTTCATCTTAAGAATATAGGATTTACGTTTCGTGTGGCATGGGTATCACTCCTTAGGCTATTTTACGCAACAACCTAAGTGTCTCCATTTTTATACCTACTAACATTTCTCATGAGCTTTACCTCACTTCTTCTTAAGTTAACAGATTTGAGTTTAGCTTTCGACTTCTGGTGGTATCACTCCCTTGTAGCTATTTTATGCGACTGAATTAATCTCCGTTCTTGTAACGTCCTACTGTCATGTGGTCACGCTCCTCAGAGATGAATGGTAAAGTTATTTGTTTTGCCTACTGTTTTGTTTAGAGATTTTAGTCTCCGTTTTTGTACCTTGAAATATTGACTCTCACCATGGCTTTTACCTCCTTGATGAATCCTTATCTTCTTTACACTCTTAGTATAATGTAAACGCTTACTTTTGTCAATCTTTTTAACAGAAAAACGCATAATTTTTTGAAAAAAGATTTCTTTGCTACAATAGAGATATGTTAGATTTAAAAGAATACGGCATTGTCATGTGGGATGCTGAGAAAATCGCCTCTTTTCGTCGTACCCTCCTGAACTGGTACGATCGAGAGAAACGAGACCTACCGTGGCGTAGAACTAAAAATCCCTATTATATCTGGGTTAGTGAAATCATGCTACAACAAACACAGGTTCAGACTGTCATTCCCTATTACGAGCGCTTTTTAGACTGGTTCCCAACAGTTAAAGATTTGGCTGAAGCTCCAGAAGAGAAGCTTCTCAAAGCTTGGGAGGGGCTAGGTTACTATTCACGTGTCCGAAACATGCAAAAGGCTGCGCAGCAAATCATGGATGACTTTGATGGTCAGTTTCCAGATACTTATGAAAACATCGCCAAACTCAAGGGCATCGGACCCTATACTGCTGGTGCTATTTCTAGCATTGCTTTTGGACTCCCAGAACCCGCTGTTGATGGTAATGTTATGCGAGTCATGGCTCGTCTCTTTGAGGTCAACTACGATATAGGAGACGCCAAAAATCGTAAGATTTTCCAAGCGATTATGGACATTTTGATTGACCCTGACCGTCCAGGGGACTTTAATCAGGCGCTTATGGACCTTGGGACTGATATCGAATCGGCTAAAAATCCAAGACCAGACGAAAGTCCAATTCGCTTTTTCTGTGCAGCCTATATCAACGGAACTTATGACAAGTACCCTATCAAATTGCCTAAGAAGAAGCCTAAACCTATGCAAATTCAGGCTTTTATTATCAGAAATGCAAAGGGTGAATTTCTGCTCGAAAAAAATATCGAAGGGCGTCTGCTAGGTGGTTTCTGGTCCTTCCCTATCATGGAAACAGACTTTATTAGCCAACAACTCAGCCTTTTTGAAAAGGATGATTGTATTCTCGAGACAGTCTCTCAAAAGGCTATTTTTGAGGAAAATTATGCCCTCAAACCAGAGTGGACAAACAATAGCTTTACACCCGTAAAGCATACCTTCAGCCACCAAAAATGGACCATCGAAATGGTAGAAGGCAACGTTAAGAACGATAAACCTACTTCCGATAAGGAGCTACGCTGGGTGGCTAGTCAAGACTTTGACCAGTTCCCAATGGCCACACCACAGAAGAAGATGATTAAAACTTATGAAGACAGTAAAAAAGGATAGCATTGAGTGCTACCCTTTTTCTTATACATCAAGTTTATCGTGCTTACGGCCTCGCAAAGCAAGGTATACTTTTGAAAGAACTACTCCCAAAAAGATATAAAACAATTCCAAATAAGTCACATTTTTTGACATCAAAAATTCAATCATAATACGACACTCCTTTTTATTAAGAACTCCTGTCGCTGTTCTCAGTTATGCTTCTATTATAGGTAAAATGACCAATAAAAAATAGTGACATAAATGTCACTATGGGGAATAAAGAACCGAAACATTTAAGTTTCAGCTTGAGAATTATTAATCTACTTTGTAGAAGAAGTAACTGTCGTCAGTGGTGCCATAAATTGACTGACCACTCCAGATGCGGTCCTTACTTTTATCTGACTGATCATCAGCTTTCTCATTTGGTGATGATGTTACAGAACCGGTCAAGGCTACTCCTTTGGGTAAGAATGCAATCATTCCACCACCAGGACCAACTTCTTTTGGCACAAGTCCTGCTTTAAAAAAGCCATCAGTAATTTTACCATATTCAATTGCTACCTTTGCCGTATACAATTCTATAAATTGGAATTAATTTACTTCATTGTCTCTTTCTTTTTTCTACATTTGTACACAATAAAATGGACTATACAAAATATAACGAACATAGACGTGAAATTTATCCAGACGTCCATATACGCGGACTGAGCTAAATTTTCTCTAAAGCTCGTAGACCATACATAAAAAAATGCAAGTAAAACTGTCGGTATGTACGAAACTGCATATCTTAGAACCATAGGCTTTATAATCAGCTCTGTAACAAGAGCATATGCCACTACACCTATTAAAACTATGATTGCTCTGTCTATTTCGTGCCAGTTTCCGCTCGGATCCTCATATATTCCGTTATATAAATACAAAATGCTGTTTAGCACCGTTACAAATGTATATAAAACCGTATATGCGAAAATCAAATTCTTATATTTATCCTTTTTCATTGCACTACTACTCCAGAAATTCAAATTTGTTTATCTAATTATAAAATAAAGGTTAACGATTAATCAATTTAATTATATAACTAAAATTAGAAATGTTTATTCCAAATTTATTTGAGAGCTGTTCTAAGTTATTCCTTCCTTTCTAAGTTCATAGATTAGAACTTGTGACTTGCTCTTCGGATGAAAGCCTCTGCTACCGGCCAAGGCTTAAAAAACCACCGATTCAGCACCACCTTTGCTAGCTAACCCGACTAGCAAGTCTCATTAGTATATTAGCTACTGGTCGGGAACCCCTATCTAATATAACACTTTAGGGGAACTTTTTTGATACATCGTTAAAAACTTTTCGGAACCACTAGCATAGCTGGTGGTTTTCAATAGGCAAAAAAGCCGAACCTCAGTCCAGCTTTCATCTGTCTATTTCTACTTGTTCATAAAGTAGGTGATAATCACCAATACTGCTACAATACCTAGGATAACAGCCAGAAATCCTAGCATGTAACGCAAGAGAAAATAGGTAAATGGAAAATTTTCTTTCATGTTTTACTTTGCCTCATACCATGTACGGCCGTCATTCTCATCTGCAATGAGTGGGACAGCGAGTTCGACTGCAGCTTCCATGGTTTCTTTAACCAAGGCTTTCATCGCTACAAGTTCATCGTTTGGCACCTCAAGGACGAGTTCATCGTGCACTTGGAGGAGCATCTTAGTTTTATAGCCACCTTCTACCAAAGCCTTGTCTAAGTTAATCATAGCAATCTTGAGGATATCAGCAGCACTTCCTTGGATAGGCGAGTTGATGGCTGTACGCTCTGCGAAGTTGCGAACATTAAAGTTACGAGAATTGATATCTGGCAACTCACGACGGCGGTAAAAGAGAGTTTCTACGTAGCCCTTATCCTTGGCCTCACGAACCACATTATCCATATAGGCCTTGATACCAGGATAACGCTCAAAGTAGGTGTCGATATACTCCTTGGCCTTTTTACGGCTAATGCCAAGGTTGTTAGAAAGGCCGAAGTCAGAAATGCCATAAACGATACCGAAGTTAACAGCCTTGGCGTTACGACGGTCGTTAGGTGTGACATCCTCTGGCTTTTCAATACCAAAGACACGCATGGCTGTAGAGGTATGGATATCTGCCCCCTCTTTAAAGGCTGCAATCAAATGCTCATCTCCCGAAATGTGGGCCAACACGCGCAACTCAATCTGTGAGTAATCCGAGCTTAAAAGCACTGCGTCCTCAGTCGATGGGACAAAAGCCTTACGGATGAGACGCCCTTGCTCCAAGCGAACAGGGATATTTTGCAAGTTAGGATCCACTGATGACAAACGACCTGTCTGAGTTAGATCTTGAACGTAACGGGTATGGATCTTGCCATCCTCAAGAATATAGTCCTGAAGCCCCAAGACATAGGTAGACTGAAGCTTGGTGATTTGGCGGTACTCCAAAATCTTGGCTACAATTGGTGCAATTGGTGCCAAACGTTCAAGGACATCAACAGCTGTCGAGTAACCGGTCTTGGTTTTCTTAGTGTATTCCAAAGGTAGTCCCATCTTTTCGAAGAGGATGACACCCAACTGTTTAGGCGAGTTAATATTGAACTCCTCACCAGCCATTTCGTATATTTCTTGGGTTAATTTATCAATAACCACTTGGTTTTCCACTGCCATCTCGTTAAGGGTTTGTCCCTTAACCTTAATACCAGCGATTTCCATCTTAGCTAGCACATTTGCCAGTGGTAACTCCATATCAAAGAGAAGCTCTGATTGGCCGTGTTCAGCCAATTTTTCAAGCATGACAGGTTTAGCTACCTGAAGGACCTTGACTTTTTTAGCCAGGTGGCTGAGCAAGACCTCTTTTTCAGGAACGGCACGTTTAGCCCCCTTACCATAGACCACTTCATCTGTTTCAAGCGGCAAGTCTGTATAGAGACGGGCAATGGTTGACAATTCATTGTCCTCAACGGTTGAGAGGAGATACTTGGCCAGACGGGCATCAAAATTAGCCGTAGGCAAGTCAATACCTAGATGACTCAAAAGGACCTTACTACGCTTGAAGTCGTAGATATTAACAGCTTTAGAAAGAGCTGCCTGGAAGGCGTCTGATTTGAGTAGACCAGTATCTGTAGACGCATAAATCTGCTTGTCGTTACCCCATGCAAAACCGATGATAGGCTCAGTGTGATAATTGTCACCAAGGATTTCAAAATAAAAGAAATCATCAGGGCTGAAGTGATCTTCTGTCACTTGGCTTGGCTCAGTATAGGCCACATCAAAATCTTGTGGCACAGCCTCTCCACCAAGGGCATTTTTGAACTGAACAAAGCCCATCTCGTCATAAAAGGCTGCCAATTTTTCAAGGTCAGGTCCCGTAAAGGCCGTGTCATCGAGACCAATTTCAATAGGTGACTGGGTATCAATAGTCGCCAGGGTCTTAGAAAGAAAGGCTTGATCCTTGTCGTTGATGAGATTTTCCTTCATCTTAGACTTCTTCATTTCATCGATGTGGTCATAGATACCTTCAAGGGAACCGTGTTCCAAGAGGAGCTTAAGACCAGTCTTTTCACCAATCTTAGTCACTCCTGGAATATTATCGGACTTATCACCCATGAGGGCCTTAAGGTCGATGAATTGCTCTGGAGTAATCCCCATTTTCTCCATGAGGTAGTCAGGTGTGAAGGCTTCAAACTCAGCCACACCTTTTTTCGAAATCTCAACGACTGTGTTTTCGTCAGTCAGCTGAATCAAGTCCTTGTCCCCAGAAACAACTGTGATTTGGTAGTCCTCACTGGTATTTTCAGCCATCTTAGCTAAGGTACCGATAATGTCATCTGCCTCGTACTGAGCCAAGTCATAATAGGCGATGCCACGTGCAGCCAACATCTCACGGATATAAGGGAACTGCTCACGGAATTCCTCTGGAGTCTTGGCACGACCAGCCTTATAGTCCGCAAACATCTCTGTACGGAAAGTTGTTTTACCCGCATCAAAGGCTACCAAAACATGAGTCGGTTGGATACGCTCAAGCAGGTTGTCCAACATGAGGTGGAAACCGTAGATAGCATTGGTATGAAGGCCGTTATTGTTACGAAAACGGTCAATTTGATTATAAAGTGCGAAAAAGGCACGAAAGGCAACGGATGAACCGTCGATTAATAGTAATTTTTTCTGATTAGTCATAGGTTTATTATAGCATAGATGGGAGCATTGGTTTTAATTGAAAATCTCTTATTTTAGAAAGACTCTTTTGTAAAATAGTCGTTCAAAAATAAAAAACTTCAAGGAAAATTGTTCAGAGACAAACTGTAAAAATAGCCAGTCAACATCTGATGACAAAAGCCCGCTTATAAAACTATCTCAAGCATTTCCCACCTCCACCCCCCCTATAGTCAAATGTGTTATAATAGGAGCTATGAACACAAAGATTTTAGACCAATTAGAATTTAACAAGGTCAAGGACCAGTTCACAGAATACCTGCAGACTGAACAGGCTCAGGCTGAGTTACGTGACTTGGTGCCTATGACCAATCCAGAAAGAATTCAAAATCAATTTACAGAAATTCAAGAAATGGCAGAGATTTTCGTAGAGCACCATGGCTTTGCAATTGGTAGCTTGCGAGATATTTCTGAGCCCTTGCGTCGCTTGGAACTGGATGCTGACCTCAACATCCAGGAGCTCATTGCCATCAAGAAGGTGCTGCAAGCTTCTGCTGACCTCGGTCGCTTTTACGCTGACCTTGAAAATGTAGAGCTCATCGCCCTTAAACGTCTTTTCGAAAAGATTGAAGCCTTTCCAAGTCTACAAGGCAGTCTTCAGAGCATCAATGACGGTGGTTTTATTGAGCATTTTGCTAGCCCAGAGTTGCAAAATATTCGTCGTCAACTTAAATCTTGCGATGATGCCATTCGCCAGACCTTACAAGACATTCTCAAGAAATCTGGCCACATGTTGGCTGAAAGTTTGATTGCTAGTCGTAACGGTCGTTCGGTGCTTCCTGTCAAAAATACCTACCGTAACCGTATCTCAGGGGTTGTGCATGACATCTCAAGCTCTGGAAACACAGTATATATCGAGCCGCGTGCCGTTATCCAGCTCAACGAAGAAATTACACAATTACGTGCAGACGAACGCCACGAGATGGCCCGTATCCTGCATGAACTGTCTAATCAACTGCGCCCACAAGCTGCTGCTATTGCTAACAACGCTTGGATTTTGGGCCACATGGACTTCATTCGAGGAAAATACCTCTATCTCCATGATAAAAAAGCGGTTATTCCAAAGATTAGTGACAACCAAACACTACAACTACTTAACGTTCGTCACCCTCTCTTGGTCAATCCTGTAGCCAACGATTTGCACTTTGATGAGGACCTTACGGCCATTGTCATCACAGGTCCCAATACTGGTGGTAAAACGGTCATGCTTAAAACGCTAGGACTAGCACAACTAATGGCTCAATCTGGTCTTCCAATTTTGGCTGATAAGGGCAGCCGTGTCGCCATTTTCCAGGAGATTTTTGCGGATATCGGAGACGAACAGTCTATCGAACAAAGTTTGTCAACTTTCTCTAGTCACATGACCCACATTGTTGAGATTCTGAATGCTGCCGACAGTAACAGCCTGGTCTTGGTCGATGAGCTTGGGGCTGGTACCGACCCTCAGGAAGGGGCTAGTCTAGCCATGGCAATCTTAGAGCACCTCCGTTTAAGTCAGATTAAGACCATGGCTACCACTCACTATCCTGAGCTTAAGGCCTATGGGATTGAGACGCAACATGTGGAAAATGCCAGCATGGAGTTTGACACAGCGACTTTAAGCCCTACCTATCGTTTTATGCAAGGGGTTCCTGGTCGTTCTAATGCCTTTGAAATTGCTCGACGCCTCGGTTTAAATGAGATTATTGTCAAGGAAGCAGAAAACCTCACGGATACTGATAGTGATGTCAACCGTATCATCGAGCAACTTGAAGCCCAAACTGTGGAAACACAAAAACGTCTGGAACACATCAAGGACGTGGAGCAAGAGAACCTTAAATTCAACCGTGCGGTCAAGAAACTCTATAACGAATTCTCCCATGAATACGACAAGGAACTCGAAAAGGCTCAAAAAGAAATTCAAGAGATGGTTGATACCGCTTTGGCTGAGAGCGATAGTATTCTCAAAAATCTCCACGATAAGAGTCAACTCAAACCTCATGAAGTTATCGACGCCAAAGGAAAACTCAAGAAACTTGCCCCACAAGTGGACCTCTCTAAGAATAAGGTCCTTCGTAAGGCTAAGAAAGAAAAGGCTGCGCGTGCCCCTCGTGTCGGAGATGATATCATCGTTACCGCCTATGGGCAACGTGGTACCCTTACCAGTCAAGCCAAAAATGGTAACTGGGAAGCTCAGGTCGGTCTCATCAAGATGACACTAAAGGCGGATGAATTCACTCTGGTTCGTGCCCAAGCTGAAGCCCAACAACCTAAGAAGAAACAGATTAACGTGGTTAAAAAAGCCAAGAAGACATCTGGCGGTCCTCGTGCCCGTCTAGACCTTCGTGGGAAACGTTACGAAGAAGCTATGCAAGAGCTTGATGCCTTTATTGACCAAGCCCTACTTAATAACATGAGTCAGGTGGACATCATCCACGGTATTGGTACAGGTGTCATCCGTGATGCTGTTACCAAATATCTCCGCCGTCATCGCCATGTTAAAAGTTTTGAATATGCCCCACAAAGTGCTGGTGGTTCCGGATGTACCATTGCAACCTTAGGGTAAAAATAGATAAGAAAGACTGAGACCTTGTGTTCAGTCTTTTTTCATATGTTACCAAAACAAAGAACAAAAAAGCCTCCCTTAATCAAGGAAGACTTCTATTTTCTATATCACACTTGTCCACAAGTGCTGGATAATCTGACTAACTGGAAAATTCCAATTAATCAAAAGGCGCAAAACCCAGCTAGATGACAAGACCGTTTGAAGGTTATTCATGGGAACAGTCGCAAGAATATTCCCCAACATAGTCAAAGGCACAAGACTCACTAAGGAGGCCAAGACACCACCTACCACTTGGTAACGTCTCTGATCAAGTCGCTCAATTCTCACAAAATGGAAGAAAATCCCAAGAAAGCGCAAACCATAATAAGCCACACAGTAAATCGCAAAATAGGCAACACCTGCATAATAGACACGGTCAAGTGAGAAGATGTTCTGATCTTTAAAGAAAGCTATACTAGCATCTTTGGTTGGATTGGTATAAGGTACCCAAAGATTGATAGCCTCTCCTAGCGACTGGTAAAAGTAGGCCGCTACACACATGGCAATAATGACTGAAACCACGTAATAAGCTTGCATAAAGAGGCCTCGACGGTAGCCAATGTAGAAATTCCAAGCCACGATAGCTAAGACAAGGAGTCCAATCATGCGTCATCCTCATCATCATTTGTAGCTGTCGCCTTGACCTTAAGTTGTTCAAGTTGCTTAGCTCTCAACGTTTCCAACTCTTTTTCCATATCTTCAACTTGGATTTCACGTTCCAACTGAGTCGACAAAGAATTGATAGCCATTAGGATAGCAATCGTTTCATTGTCAGCGTTTTTCATCTGCTCTTTGATAATTTTATATTTCTCGTGGGCAACACGCTCAACCTCTTCCATGAATAGGTTATCTTTATCAGTTGTTAGCGTGAGGTTCTTCTCTCCAAAATGAAATTTGTAACGGTTCTTATTTGCCATTTGCTTGTTAGCTGCCAATCAATGGTGGTCACGGATTCGCCACCGCAGCTTCTCCTTATTTTATTGCTTTTATATCGCCATTTTTTAGCAAGATTCAGACACTTACTCTGAGGCGTGTTCGACACTTAAATGCCAACCTATTTCTTCTAATTGTGGAAAAAAGAGCAGGGTTAGGCATTCTCTTTTTAATCATTATATCCTAAATTTTAACTTTCGTAAATTTTAGACTTTGCACTTCTCTAGAAAAATAATTTTCAGGGATTCCGAGTCTGTAAAATATCTACCAATTCTCCTTTTTTGTGCTAAAATAGATTTCATGGGCACAATCGTATTAAAAATGACAGCAGAGCAGATTTCGACACTCCAGAAGGACCTAGCAAGCTATGCGACTGCGACTAAAAATCCTTATGCAAGTTTTTCAGCCAAGGTCGATGGAATAAGTGTCATCGCCTATACTTCAGGAAAGGTAACTTTCCAAGGTGCTAAGCCAGAAATCCTAGCTAGCCGTTTTGGATACCAAGCTGAACCTAAGCATTCACCTGACGGGCAAAACCTACCCCTAATTGGATCAGACGAAGTCGGAAATGGCTCCTATTTTGGTGGTCTAGCTGTTGTAGCTAGTCTAGTTACCCCAGCTGACCATGCCTTTTTGAAATCTCTAGGAGTTGATGATTCTAAAAATCTTAACGATATCAAGATTCGTCAGATTGCACCTATTTTGGAGGAGAAAATTCCTCACAAGGCACTCCTTCTTTCGCCTAGAAAGTACAATGAAGTGGTTGGAGACGGTAAGAGTCATAATGCTGTGTCCGTTAAAGTAGCCCTCCATAATCAGGCTATCTTCCTATTGTTACAATCAGGTGCTAAACCAGATAAGATTGTCATCGATGCCTTCACCAGCGAGAAAAATTATCAAAAATATCTCAAGAACGAACGTAATCGCTTTGACTTTCCTATTACTTTAGAAGAAAAAGCCGAAGGTAAATACCTAGCTGTCGCGGTGAGCTCTATCATCGCTCGCAATCTCTTCCTGGAAAATCTGGATAAACTCAGCCAAGAAGTAGGTTATACTCTTCCTTCAGGTGCTGGTGCTAAGTCCGACCAGATCGCAGCCAAGCTTCTTCAAGCCTACGGAGATCAGGCTCTCCAAGCTACTGCTAAATATCATTTCGCCAATACTAAAAAAGCCTACCAACGCTTAAAATAACCCTGAAAGGCCTTAACTATGAAAAACAAATGGACCCAATACTTTCTCATTTTCCTTCGTGAATGGGGACTCTTTATCCTCTTTATCACATTCTTCCTCTTGACTCGCCTCTTCCTCTGGCTTCCTGTTCAGGTTGACGGCCACTCAATGGATCCAACTCTCGCCAATAACCAGCGTGTTATTGTTTTGAAACACACGTCCATTGAACGCTTTGATATTGTCGTTGCCAAAGAGGTTGAAAATGGTAAGACGAAACAAATCGTAAAACGTGTCATTGGGATGCCAGGTGATACCATTACCTATCAAAACGATAAACTTACTGTCAACGGCAAAGAAGTCAAGGAAGAATACCTCAAAGAATTCCAGGCTGCCTTTGCCAAAGATAAGCTACAAAAAGAGTATGCATACCGCGATTACTTCCAACAACTGGCTAAAGAATCTAAGGCCTTCACTGTCAACGCGGACAAAAACACTACTTTCTCTGTCACTGTTCCTGAAGGCAAATATTTCCTACTTGGAGATAACCGTATCGTTTCAAAAGATAGCCGCGAAGTTGGTTACTTTGACAAGAGTGCTCTTGTAGGGGAAGTCAAATTCCGCTTCTGGCCACTTAATAAAATTGGTACCGTTGAAGACAACTAAAACCACTAAATAAGATAAGGTTGGGGAAACCCAGCCTTATTATGTATCTAGGAAAAACACATGCAAGAATTTTATTTTTCAGGAACTATCGAACGAGTCATTTTCGAAAACGCTAGTAATTTTTTTCGTATCTTACTCTTAGAGATTGACGAAACGGATAGTGATTTTGAAGACTACGAAATCATTGTCACAGGAACTATGGGGGATGTCATGGAGGGTGAAGACTATACCTTCTGGGGCCAACTAACCAATCACCCTAAATATGGGGAACAGCTACAAATGACCCGCTACGAGCGTTCAAAACCTTCGGCCAGAGGTCTTATCAAATATTTTGCCAGCGACAATTTCAAAGGAATCGGTAAGAAAACGGCCGAGCGTATTGTCGAGATTTATGGCGAAGACCCTATAGACAAGATTCTCGAGGATCCTAGCAAGTTAGAGCAGATTCCTAATCTTTCAAAAGTAAACCGAGAAGCCTTCGTTGCAAAGTTAAAAATCAACTATGGAACCGAACAAATCTTGTCCAAACTTTCTAGCTATGGACTCACACCAAAGGCTGCCTCACAAATTTTCAACCAATATAAGGAAGAGTCACTAAATCTTATTGAGGAACACCCTTATCTATTAGTAGAGGAGATTCAAGGAATCGGTTTTAAAATGGCTGACCAACTAGCTGAACGTCTTGGAATTGCTAGTGATGCTCCTGAGCGTTTACGAGCAGCCTTGATTCATTGTCTACTAGAAGCCAGTATGGAAGAAGGCGATACCTACATAGAAGCCAAAGCCTTGCTTGAACGGACCATCATTCTTTTGGAAGGTGCTCGTCCGATTGAACTTGACCCCGCCTTGGTCGCTAACCAATTAACCAATCTTATCCAAGAGGATAAGGTGCAAAATGTAGAGACTAAAATCTTTGATAATACCCTATATTTTGCGGAACAGGGCATCTATACCCACCTAACTCGTATCATGAAGGACCAACCTGATGTCAGCTCTGAAGACAAAATCTTAGACAGCCTTGAAGGGGTGGAAGAGGAGCTTGGTATTACTTATGATCAGGTTCAAAAAGATGCCATTATCAAAGCCCTACAAAGCAAGGTCTTCATCCTGACAGGGGGTCCCGGAACAGGGAAAACCACTGTTATTAACGGCATTATTAAAACCTATGCTGACCTTCATGGCCTAGATCTCAAAAAGTCCGATTTACCTATTATTTTAGCAGCACCAACGGGACGGGCTGCTCGTCGGATGAACGAACTCACCCAACTACCTAGCGCCACTATTCATAGACATTTAGGCCTCAATAGCGAGGACGATTTTAAGACCTTAGAGGACTATCTCGATTGCGATTTGATTATCATCGATGAGTTCTCTATGGTTGATACTTGGTTGGCCAATCAACTCTTTGAAAGTATCTCTGATTCAACCCAAGTTATAATTGTGGGTGACCAAGACCAACTACCTTCCGTAGGCCCTGGCCAAGTCTTGGCTGACCTTTTGCAGATTGATAACTTGCCTAAGGTTTCCCTAACCAAAATTTTCAGACAATCCGAGGATTCCACTATCGTTACCCTAGCTAGCCAGATGCGCCAAGGCCAACTACCCGCTGATTTCACAGAGAAAAAGGCTGACCGCTCTTACTTTGAGGCCAATGCCAACCATATTCCACAGATGGTTCCTAAAATCGTCTCTGCTGCGATAAAGAGTGGGATTGCAGCTCAGGATGTTCAGATTCTAGCCCCCATGTACCGAGGACAGGCTGGTATTAACAATCTCAATACCATTATGCAAGACCTACTTAATCCTCAAGAAAAGGCCAATCAGTTCGCCTTTAATGATATCTTCTTCCGCAAGAATGACAAGATTCTCCATCTGGTAAACGATACCGAACTTAATGTCTTCAATGGCGACATCGGCATCATTACTGATCTCATTCCTGGTAAATATACTGAAAGCAAGCAGGATGAAATTTACATGTCCTTCGATGGCAATGAAGTTATCTACCCTCGTAACGAATGGAGTAAGATTACTCTGGCCTATGCCATGTCAATCCATAAATCCCAAGGAAGTGAGTTCCCAGTCGTTATCCTTCCCATCACACGCCAAAGTGGACGTATGCTACAACGTAACCTCATTTACACCGCAATCACACGCGCCAAGAGTAAACTAGTCATGCTAGGGGAAATTGCAGCCTTCGATTATGCTGTTCACAACGAGGGGGCTAAACGAAATACTTATCTCATCCAACGTTTTGAACAAACTTATACACAAGCTGTTGATAAGTCTGTAGAAAAGACTGTTAAAAACGAGGCAACAGACGCATCCAATCAAACCAAAAAGGAAAACAACGGATCCTCAGAACCCCTTGAAAACAAAGACATTTCGGGAAATATAAATCCATCTCCAACTCTTATTAACACTTATTCACAGCCTGTGGATAAGTCTGTTAACAAACCTGTGCAAACCGAAGAAAACTATCGTTTAACTGAAGATAATTGGTCAACTATAGATCCAATGATTGGTCTCAGTGAAGACGATATTGCTGCCTTTTTTAACAATAACTAAAAAAGACTTGGAAAGCAACTCACTAAGAGCAACTCCAAGTCTTTTCATTTACTAAAACACTAAACGAATCAGGGCCATCGACACTATACCGACGATTACTGCATAGAGCAAATTTTTGCTCTTAAATGCTACAATTACCGTTGGCACTGTAGCCAGTATTTCCATCCACTTAAACTGTGGCAAGTGACCAATCTTCTCAGTCGTAAGACTAGAGAGAATCAGAGCAAAGAGGATAGAAACTGGTAAGTAGTGCAAAAATCGAACAACGATATCTGGTAAGCCCTTGTATTTCACTAATACAAAGGGGAGAACACGGGGCACCCAGCTAACCACAAACCCAAGTAGAATGGCAATGAGAATAAAATTATTGACGGCCATCACACATCACCCCCACACTACATCCAACTAAAGTAGCCAGTAAAACAGCCAAAGATTCCGACAAGATGACACTAAAGCTCAGATAAGCCACAGCAATAGATAGTAAAATCAAGAATAGCTTACGCACGCCTTCACCTAACAAAGCATCTATCTGACTACTTAACAAACCTATAAACATGGCAATCAAGGCAAAATCCAAACCAAAAAGCTCAGGATTAGGAATCATGGAACCAATCAAACACCCAACAACTGATGATACAATCCAAACCAGATAGCTGAAAATATTGTTCCCATGCATCCAGTTCGCAGAAATATCTTTATGATGCACATATTCTCCCAACAAGACACCATAACTTTCATCCGTAATCAGACTACCAATTCCCAGCTGATTCCAGAGGCTTGTTTTTGTAAAAATCGTCGTTGCATGTAAACTCATCAACATGTTACGCAAATTAACTAAGAAAACAGTCAAGGTTAACTCACCAAGGCTAGCTCCTGCAACTACTAATGCACACATAGCAAACTGAGCCGAGCCACCATAGACCAAGGCACACATGAGGCCAACCTCAAGGGCCGATAGACCAGAAGCCGCCGCTACAACACCAAAGGCTAGGCCAATAGCCACATATCCTAGGGCTGTCGGTACTGCAGCTTTTACACCTAAACGAAAGGCAGACATACTCAATTCCTTTCTAAAGGAACCTCTTACCAGACTAGTAAGAGGTTCTTCTTATTCTTCAAATCCTGCAAAGGCAAGACTTGGTTTTGCATTCAAGTCCAACTCAGCAAAATGTTTCTGATCACATTCAATGGCAGCTGCTAGGGCAATCATGCCAGCATTATCACCACAGAGACGTAAAGGCGGAATAACCACATCTACATCCGTAATTTCTTCAGCCAAACGTTCACGTAAGCCCTGATTAGCTGCTACGCCACCAGCAACAACAAGTGTCTTAACAGGATAACGTTCCAAGGCTTTCTTAGTCTTAGCTAGGAGAATATCCAACACAGCAGCTTGGAAGGAAGCACAAAGGTCCTCTTTGACTAGAACTTCTCCCTTCTGTTCTGCATTGTGATGCAAATTGATGAAAGCAGACTTTAGGCCTGAAAATGAAAACTCCAAGTGGTCTTCCTTAATCATAGCGCGTGGAAAATCATAAACATCTTTCCCTTTATGAGCCAATTCATCAATTTCACGCCCAGCTGGGTAGGTCAAACCCATCACACGCCCAACCTTATCATAGGCCTCACCAACTGCATCATCACGTGTCTCACCAACAATCTTGTAATTTCCTGGTTCTGACACATAAACCAACTCTGTGTGTCCCCCAGACACCAAAAGTGCTAGGAGGGGGTATTCCAACTCTTGCACCTCACGCGCTGCCATAAGATGCCCAGCCATATGATTAACTGGAATCAAAGGCAATCCATGTGCCCAAGCGAAGGCCTTAGCCGCTGCCATCCCGACCAAGAGCGCTCCGACCAAACCAGGACCATAGGTTACTGCTACAGCATCTAGTTGTTCAGCAGTAATGCCCGCCTCTGAAAGGGCATCCTTAATGCAAAGAGTCACCACTTCCACATGGTGACGACTAGCCACCTCAGGGACAACACCACCAAAACGTTTATGGCTTTCCACCTGACTGGCAATAATATTACTCAAAAGTTCCTTCTCATTTTTCAAAACGGCAACTGAAGTCTCGTCACACGAGCTCTCCACTGCCAAAATATATCTATCTGCCATTAGACTTCCTCTCGCCTCATGATAACTGCATCTTCTTGAGGATCATGATAATAATTTTTCCGAATTCCTAGACTTTCAAAACCAAATTTTCTATAAAGCGCCTGAGCGACTTGATTTGAAGTCCTCACTTCTAGAAATATAGGCTCACTACGATCTTCCAAATGCTTCATCAACTGACTAGCATAACCACGCCCTTGATAAGCTTTTAAAACGGCGATATTGGTCACCTCGAGCTCACCCACCAAATTTTGAAGGGCTAGAAAACCAACAACTTCTTCCTGATCATACACATAGAAATATTCCGTAGTATCTAAAGCCAAGTCTGCTACGACTTGTTCTATCGTCCAAGGAGACTTGTCATAAACATCCGACAAAATCTGATAAATCAGTTGAGCTTGCTCTTGGCTACTCAATCTAGACGCGCTTGATGTAGTTGTCACGGTTAGTCTCCTCATGCGTCTTGAGCCAATTCTCCTCTGCCTCAACCCGCTTCAAGTAATGTGGAACAAAAGCATCCACATCAACAGAAGGCAAGGATAAGCCTAAAAGACCAATTAACTGAGCTGATGGAAGGTTAGACAAGATCGTTGCCTCTGGAAGACTTTCCTTAATCTGATCCACAAAATGAGCTACTTCACCGACAAATGTCACCTTTTCATAAACTTTGGCTTGCTCAAGAACATCTGTAAAGGCAGCATGACGATCAGGGACGATAGCCTGACCATTTTCATAAAAACCAACGTAAACATTATTACGACGGGCATCCATGATAGGAATCACAACACCGTCAACCGAAAGGTTTGTCAGCGCCTGTAGACTTGAAACCCCCACTAAATCAATGGCAAGCGCATAGGCTAACGTCTTAGCTGTTGCGACAGCCACACGAAGCCCTGTGTAGGATCCAGGCCCCTGTGCAACCACAATACGTTCTAAATCAGACGGCTGCCAGCCTGCCTGAGCAACTAAAAAATCAATGGTGGGCATTAGACTAATACTGTGGTTCTTTTTTACTGTGACAGTTGTCTCTGCCAATAGTTTCTCATCTTCCAACAAGGCTACTGATAAAGCAGTGCTAGAAGTATCAAATGCTAATATTTTCATCTTTTTTCCTTGTTTCCTTTTATGCTTTTCTATTATAACACAAGTCACTGTTTCCCAGAAACGAACATTTTCCAACTTTTTCCGCCATTTTCTTTATCTAGCCCTTATCTTATGGTACAATAATAGTAATTGTTAAACGAATCAAGGCTACTAGCTATTACTCATAAAGTGAATATCATAACGTCAAGTAAATCATAGAAAGATTAACTTGACCGGTTTTTTTATAGAATGGCAGAGCCTTTTGGAAAGAAAGGAAAACCATGATTTATAAAGTCTTTTACCAAGAAACTAAAGAGCGTAATCCACGCCGTGAACAGACAAAATCACTCTACCTAGATATCGATGCAGAAACTGAACTTGAGGGACGTATCCAAGCTCGTCAAATCATCGAAAAAAATACTGCCTATAACATCGAATTCATCGAGCTCCTCTCAGAAAAAGCCCTTGAATACGAAAAAGAAACAGGCGTTTTTGAAGTAACGGAGTTCTAAGACCATGGCATCAAAAATCAATCTAAAACCTGAAGAAGTTGGGGTTTATGCGATTGGTGGTTTGGGGGAAATCGGTAAAAACACCTATGGTATTGAATACCAAGATGAGATTATCATCGTCGATGCGGGTATTAAATTCCCCGAAGACGATCTTCTCGGAATCGACTATGTCATCCCAGACTATTCTTACATCGTTGAAAACGTTGATCGTGTAAAGGCACTTGTAATTACCCACGGTCACGAAGACCATATTGGTGGGATTCCCTTCCTTCTTAAACAGGCAAATATCCCAATTTATGCAGGACCGCTTGCTCTTGCTCTTATCAAAGGAAAATTGGAAGAACACGGACTACTTCGTGACGCACAACTCTACGAAATTAATGCTAATACAGAGCTTACTTTCAAAAATATGAGCGTGACCTTCTTCCGTACTACTCACTCAATTCCAGAACCTCTCGGTATTGTTATCCATACACCTCAAGGTAAAATTGTGTGTACCGGTGACTTTAAGTTTGACTTCACCCCAGTAGGGGAACCAGCAGACCTTCACCGTATGGCTGCACTTGGTGAGGAAGGCGTTCTTTGCCTCCTCTCAGACTCAACCAATGCTGAAGTACCAACTTTCACTAATTCCGAGAAGGTTGTTGGCCAATCCATTATGAAAATTATTGAAGGCATCCACGGACGTATTATTTTCGCCTCATTTGCCTCAAACATTTTCCGTCTTCAACAAGCTGCCGAAGCCGCTGTAAAAACTGGCCGTAAGATTGTTGTCTTCGGACGTTCTATGGAAAAAGCCATTGTCAATGGGGTTGAACTAGGTTACATCAAGGTTCCAAAAGGGACTATCATTGATCCTAGTGAGATGAAAAACTATCATGCCAGTGAGATTCTTATCATGTGTACCGGTTCTCAAGGGGAGCCTATGGCGGCCCTTGCACGTATCGCTAATGGTATGCACCGCCAAGTAACACTACAACCTGGTGACACTGTCATCTTCTCATCTAGTCCTATTCCAGGGAACACCACTAGTGTTAACCGTCTGATTAATACCATTCAAGAAGCTGGTGTTGATGTTATCCATGGTAAAATCAACAATATCCATACCTCTGGACACGGTGGTCAACAAGAGCAAAAACTAATGCTTCGTTTGATAAAACCAAAATTCTTCATGCCTGTTCACGGTGAATACCGCATGCAGAAAGTCCACGCAGGTCTTGCTGTTGATTGTGGCGTTCCAAAAGATAATATCTTCATTATGGAAAATGGTGATGTCTTAGCCCTAACAAAAGACTCTGCGCGTCGTGCAGGTCACTTCAATGCTCAAGATATTTATGTTGATGGTAATGGCATTGGGGATATCGGAGCTGCCGTTCTTCGTGATCGTCGTGATCTTTCTGAAGATGGTGTCGTACTTGCCGTAGCTACTGTTGACTTCAAGTCTAAGATGATTCTAGCTGGTCCAGACATCCTCAGTCGTGGCTTCATCTATATGCGTGAATCTGGCAATCTTATCCGCGAAAGCCAACGCATTCTATTCAATGCTATTCGTATCGCTCTTAAGAATAAAGATGCTAGCATCCAATCTGTTAACGGAGCTATCGTCAATGCTTTACGTCCATTTCTATATGAAAAAACAGAACGTGAACCAATCATTATTCCAATGATTCTCACACCTGATAAATAAAAAAATGGTAGCCATCTAGCTACCATTTTTTAAGTTTAAATCCAGTCTGAGCACAACTCTTCCAGCAAGTAAAAAAGCGCTATAAGCGCTTCTTTTCGTTTTATGCACCTGGATAAATGTAAGATACTGAACCTGGTGTAGTTGAGTTTTGTGGATCAAACCAACCACGATAGTTATTGATTTGTTGCTGGTTGTTATAGTTTGACTCCAAGATTTGAATTTGACCATCTTGACCAACTTGTGTTACATAACCAACGTGACCATAACCACCATCAGTCCAACATACAATTGATCCTGTCACAGGTGTTGAACCTACAGCATAACCTTGGCTAGCAGCGCTTCCGGCCCAATCGCCACCATTACCCCACCAGTTACTTGCCCATGGAGCGACTTCCTTAACACCCCATGTACATTGACCAACTGGATAACGATTCCAAGTTGCATCTGAATCAGTAGCTGTTACCTCTGAAGAAGAAGCTTCTGTTGTTTCTTCAACTGCCGTAGTAGCTCCTGAAACTTCCAAGCTTCCACCAGGAACAATTGTTGACCAAATAGTCATGCCATTTTCAGCTGCCAATTGATAAGGATCTACACCATACTGACTAGCAATCCCGAAGAATGAATCTCCATTTTGAACTGTATAAGTATCAGCATTAACTGTTTGTGCGACTGTAAGACCGAGCAATAATGCACTTGAGGCTGCTGCCAAAGCAGCTTTTTTTGTAGTTTTCATATTTCCCCCTGAATAAGATTAATATAAAATTAGTTTAACACTCTCATATTTTAATGCGATTAAGGGGGAATAAAGAAATATGACAAAAGAAAACAGCTCAGTTAAAACTACGTAATTTGTCCAAGAACTTAATAAATTTAGAAGAAAAAGAAAACCAGGCATAACCTGATTTTCAAATTTAATTCCTTAATAAATGTCCAAGTAGTTATCAATTTCCCATTGTGAAACAAAGGTAGCATAACTTGCCCATTCCATACGTTTCGCATCAAGGAAGTTTGTATAGATATGATTACCCAAAGCTTGACGAACCACTTCATCTGTCTCCAATGCTTTAAGAGCGTTACGAAGTGTTGATGGCAAATCAATAATACCTGCTTCTTTACGTTCTTCAGGAGACATTGAGTAAATGTTTGTTTCAACTGGATCTGGAGCATCAATCTTGTTAATAATACCATCAAGACCAGCTTCCAAAAGAACAGCAAGTGCCAAGTATGGGTTTGCCATTGGGTCTACTGAACGCAATTCCAAACGTGTACCCATACCACGAGACGCAGGAACGCGGATCAATGGTGAACGGTTGCTACCTGCCCATGCAATATATACAGGAGCTTCATATCCAGGAACCAAACGTTTGTAAGAGTTAACTGTTGGGTTAATAATTGCAGTATAGTTGTATGCATGTTTCATCAAACCACCAAGGAAGTAGTAAGCGTCTTGAGACAATTGCATACCACGTGGATCCTCTGGATCAAAGAATGCATTTCCTTCTTCAGTGAAGAGAGACATGTTACAGTGCATACCACTACCAGCAATACCATATTTAGGTTTCGCCATAAATGTCGCATAAAGACCATGTTTACGAGCGATTGTCTTAACAACCAATTTGAAAATTTGGATATTATCACAAGCCTTCAAAACATCTGTATACTTGAAGTCGATTTCATGTTGACCAACCGCCACTTCATGGTGAGATGCCTCAACATCAAATCCCATTTCTGTCAACACATTAACGATTTCACGACGTGTGTTGTCTGCAAGGTCAGTTGGTGCAAGGTCAAAATAACCACCTTTATCGTTAACTTCAAGCGTAGGATTACCTTGCTCATCTAATTTGAAAAGGAAAAATTCTGGTTCTGGTCCAAGGTTAAATGATTTATAACCAACTTCTTCCATATGACGCAAAGCTTTTTTCAAGTTACCACGAGGGTCACCAGCAAATGGTTCACCCGCAGAAGTATAGATATCACAAATAAGACCAGCTACTGCACCATTTTCATCGCCCCAAGGGAAAACTGTCCACGTATCAAGATCTGGGTAAAGATACATATCAGATTCGTTGATACGAACAAATCCCTCGATTGATGAACCATCAAACATAGCTTTATTTGAAAGTACCTTATCCAACTGTTCATCTGTCGCAGGAATTTCAACGTTCTTCATAACACCAAGGATATCAGAGAACATTAAACGCAAGAAAGTAACATTCTTCTCTTTGACTTCGCGACGAATATCAGCTGCTGTGATTGCCATAATAGGGGTCTCCTTTATAAAAACCAAAAATAAAAGTTCAAAGCGTAATTAGATACGCAAGTTACCAAATTGTTGTGACGGGGTCGTAAAACGGCCTTGCTGAAGGAGTTCATCATGCAAGATACGTCGAACGTCCGCATCTGTTAAAGCCACTTGTTTTTGTTGGGCACGAACTTCACGCTCTTCGTACTCATGTTTAATCGCTGCAATATTGTAACCATCATCCAAAAAATCTTTGATTTCCAATAAACGATCCATATCATTTAATGAGTACATCCGACGATTTCCAGCTGTACGTTCAGGTTGAATTAAACCTTGATCTTCATAATAACGAATTTGACGAGCGGTTAAATCCGTCAACTTCATAACTGTTCCAATCGGAAAAACAGCTAGAGAACGCCTTAATTCTTTCTCTCTTGCCATGATCATCCTCCTTTCCTAACAATTATATTCTGAATATTTCTACATGTCAACAGTTTATGTTACTTTTTCTTACACAACAAGCAATTCCCGAACATTACATTGTGTGTTCGCTCTAATTTAAGGATTTTATCGAAAAATCATAAAAAATAGAGTCCAATAGAACCCTATCATTCTTATTTTAAATGTTTAAGTAGCCAATCATAATCATAATTGACAAGGATTGCTATAAAGACTCCACAGAAAGTTTCAAAGACTCTAGCAATAACATAAGTAAAGGTATTATCAGGCGGAATAGACAAGGTAATAATCAAAAGTGCAGCCACCCCTCCAATAACACCAGAAGCATTATTAAAAGACACATTAATGACAATCGTTAACATTGTCAAAATTGGAACCAATAGCAAGGTCACCCAAACTGAATGATGAAACCACATATTCACAAAGTAAAATAATAGCGACAAAAGACCTCCAACCGTATTCGCAAAAATACGTGATTTACCAAACTGAATACTTCTATCAAAGTTTTCTCGAAGACTAAAGACTGCTGTCAAACAACCAATCTGAAGCCCTTCCCAACCTAAAGCAGAAAAAAGACCTAAAACAAGAAAGACAGCAAGCCCCGTCTTAAGTGTACGCATACCAAATTTAAATTTTTTCGATTCAAATTTCAATCCCATTTTACTATTTTAACATGATTATGAACCATTTGGCTACTTATACAGTATATTACTGCAAAGTTCAAACAAATAATCGCCAATTTTTAGGGAGAAACTTACTTTCCAATAATAGTTTTAGCCTCTATCAAACACCCAATAAGATGACACAAAAAAGAGTTGGTTTCCCAACTCTTTTCATTCTAATAGACTTATTTATCAGTAAGTGCAGCCAATCCTGGAAGTTCTTTACCTTCAAGAAGTTCCATAGAAGCACCACCACCAGTAGAGATCCATGAGAACTTGTCTGCACGACCAAGGTTGATAGCTGCGGCAGCTGAATCACCACCACCGATGATTGATTTAACGCCTGGTTGTTTCACGATAGCGTCCATCACACCGATTGTACCAGCTTGGAAGTCAGGGTTTTCAAATACACCCATAGGTCCGTTCCATACAACTGTTTTCGCACCAGTCAAGGCTTTATCGAATTCAGCAATTGATTTAGGACCGATATCCAAACCAAGGAAACCTGGGTCTACTGCTTCACCTTCAGTGTCTTTCACTTCAGTGTAGTCAGCAAATGCATTAGCTTCTTTTGAGTCAACTGGCAAGATCAATTTACCGTTTGATTTTTCAAGAAGAGCTTTAGCAACATCAAGTTTATCTTCTTCTACAAGTGAGTTACCGATTTCGATACCTTGTGCTTTGTAGAACGTGTAAGTCATACCACCACCGATAAGAACTTTATCAGCTTTTGCAAGAAGGTTTTCGATAACACCAATCTTATCAGATACTTTAGAACCACCAAGGATAGCTACGAATGGACGTTCTGGAGTTTCAACTGCTTCTTTGATGTAAGCAATTTCGTTTTCAAGAAGGAAACCAGCAACAGCTTTGTCAACATTTGCTGAGATACCAACGTTAGATGCGTGTGCACGGTGAGCTGTACCGAATGCATCGTTTACGAAGATACCATCTCCAAGTGATGCCCAGTATTTACCAAGTTCAGGATCGTTTTTAGATTCTTTCTTGCCATCAACATCCTCAAAACGAGTGTTTTCAACCAAGAGAACTTGCCCATCTTCAAGAGCATTAACAGCTGCTTCCAATTCTGCACCACGTGTAACGCCTGGGATAAATTTAACGTCTTGACCCAATTTCGCAGCCAAGTCAGCGGCTACAGGAGCAAGTGATTTTCCTTCCTTATCAGCTTCTTCTTTTACACGTCCAAGGTGAGAGAAGAGGATTGCACGTCCGCCTTGTTCAAGAATATACTTGATAGTTGGAAGAGCAGCTGTGATACGGTTATCGTTAGTGATCACGCCATCTTTTACAGGTACGTTGAAGTCAACACGAACGAGAACTTTTTTCCCTTTCAAGTCAACGTCTTTAACAGTCAATTTAGCCATTTGATCAGACTCCTTATTTTTTTAATACGTTTTCATTATATCACAAAATGCATAAAAGAGATAGCAAAATCAGAAGGATTTCTAGCTTATTGCTAGTATAATACATTTATCATATAATCAAAATAGAAAGGTAAAAAAGCTATGAAAAAACAACTAAACAATAGGAAGCAACAAGCTGACTATGATCTAAATGTAATCCTCATTCTTACCCTTGTTCCTCTTCTCCTCTTTCTTACTTTTAAACCAACTCTTTTTTCCTACACTAACCAAACCTCAGTACCACTATGGCTTCGATTAATCTTATTAGCCAGTTGCCAATTTGCCATTGCAGGCTTGGGAACCAGCACTGTTATGCTTTATCGTAAAGAATCTTTCAGATACTTTAGATTAATCACAAAAAATCTAGTTCCTACCCTTTTTCAATCTCTTCTTATAGCCTTATCACTTATCATATTGAAAGTAGTCACTCACCAGATTCATTCCTATCTACCTCTTCAATCAATACAATTAACAAAAGAAGTAATGATACAATCATTTCCTAGTAATATCCTAGCATACCTATTCATCTGTCTTATTTGGGGATTCTGGGAAGGATTTAACTATGTAGTCATCGCTGAAAAGATACGCATACGTTTTCCATCTTCTTACTCTTGGTTAGATAGTGGAGCAATAACTTGTGCGATTTTTTGCCTTCTTATCCATGGAATCATTGGTTTTGATATCTATACCTTATTTGAAGCACTTACCGTTTTTATACTAATTTATGGTATGCTAGCCATTCAAAAACACAATAAAAACTCCTGGGGTTGTGTCATTCTCTTTCTACTTATTTGGAATGCCTTCTAGCTTATTCATAAATCACAATACTACTGAGATTATAACAGCCAATTTATACGGCTGTTTTATTATTTTGAGAAATAAAAAAAGAGCCGAAGCTCTTCTTTTTATACAATTGAATTATTTAGCGATTTTCGCGAAGTATTCAAGAGTACGTACAAGTTGTGAAGTGTATGACATTTCGTTGTCGTACCAAGAAACAACTTTAACCAATTGTTTACCATCAACAGTTTGTACTTTAGTTTGAGTTGCATCAAACAATGAACCGTAAGAAATACCTACGATATCTGAAGATACGATTGGATCTTCAGTGTAACCGAATGATTCGTTTGAAGCTGCTTTCATAGCTGCGTTCACTTCATCAACAGTAACGTCTTTTTCAAGAACTGCTACCAATTCAGTAACTGATCCAGTTGGAACTGGAACACGTTGTGCAGCACCGTCAAGTTTACCGTTCAATTCTGGGATAACCAAACCGATAGCTTTAGCAGCACCAGTTGAGTTAGGAACGATGTTTGCAGCACCAGCACGTGCACGACGAAGGTCACCACCACGGTGTGGTCCGTCAAGGATCATTTGGTCACCAGTGTAAGCGTGGATAGTAGTCATCAAACCTTGTTTAACACCGAAGTTATCTTGCAATGCTTTAGCCATTGGAGCCAAGCAGTTTGTAGTACATGAAGCACCTGAAATAACTGTTTCAGTACCGTCAAGGATGTCGTGGTTAGTGTTAAATACGATTGTTTTAACATCGTTTCCACCAGGAGCAGTGATAACAACTTTCTTAGCTCCACCTTCGTGCAAGTGTTTTTCAGCAGCATCTTTCTTAGCAAAGAAACCAGTTGCTTCAAGAACGATTTCTACACCGTCGTTAGCCCAGTCAATTTGTTCTGGGTCACGTTCAGCAGAAACTTTAACGAATTTACCGTTAACTTCAAATCCACCATCTTTAACTTCAACAGTACCGTCGAAACGACCTTGAGTTGTGTCGTATTTCAACAAGTGTGCAAGCATAACTGGATCTGTAAGGTCGTTGATGCGTGTAACTTCAACACCTTCTACGTTTTGGATACGACGGAAAGCAAGACGACCGATACGACCGAAACCGTTAATACCAACTTTAACTACCATTAGTGATTTCCTCCTTATGAAAATCAAATAAATATAATTTTGAGAGCAAGCTCTCCCTATTGTGAAAAGATTAACTTGAGCGCTTTCAACTCAACCTTTCAACAGTCATATTATATAATTTTTTTCAAAAAATTGCAAATAGAAAAGGCACTTACTTTCATAAGTACCTTAACTTTATAAGTTCTAATTAAGCTTCACCAGAATTTTTCTTGATGATTTCTTCTTGAACTGATTTAGGAACATCTTCATAGTGGTCAAATACCATCATAAATGTACCACGTCCTTGAGTTGCAGAACGAAGTGTTGTTGCATAACCGAACATTTCAGCAAGTGGAACATATGCACGAACAATTTGGCTGTTACCATGTGCTTCCATACCATCAACACGTCCACGACGAGCTGTAACGTGACCCATAACATCACCAAGGTTTTCTTCAGGAACAGTGATTGTTACAAGCATCATTGGTTCAAGGATAGTTGGTTGTGCAGTCTTAGCAGCTTCTTTAAGTGCAAGAGACGCAGCGATCTTGAAGGCAGTTTCAGATGAATCGACATCGTGGTATGAACCATCATAAAGTTTAGCTTTGATGTCAACCATTGGGTATCCAGCAAGGACACCGTTAGCCATAGATTCTTCCAATCCTTTTTCTACTGCAGGGATGAATTCACGTGGAACCACACCACCGACGATAGCATTTTCGAATTCGAAACCTTTACCTTCTTCATTTGGAGTAAATTCAATCCAAACATCACCAAACTGACCTTTACCACCAGATTGACGTTTGAAGAAACCACGTGCTTGTGTAGCTGCACGGAATGTTTCACGGTATGATACTTGTGGAGCACCTACGTTTGCTTCAACTTTGTGTTCACGTTTCAAACGGTCAACAAGGACATCAAGGTGAAGTTCACCCATACCAGAGATAACTGTTTCACCAGTTTCAGGGTTAGTTTCAACACGGAATGTTGGATCTTCTTCAGCAAGTTTTTGAAGACCGATACCCATCTTATCTTGGTCAGCTTTAGTCTTAGGCTCAACCATCAATTGGATAACTGGTTCTGGAACTTCGATTGACTCAAGAATAACTTTAGCTTTTTCATCAGTCAATGAGTCACCAGTTGTAGTATCTTTCAAACCGATAGCAGCAGCGATATCACCGGCGTATACTTGTTCAATTTCTTGACGGCTGTTAGCGTGCATTTGAAGGATACGTCCGATACGTTCACGTTTACCTTTAGATGTGTTCATTACGTATGAACCTGATTGAAGGATACCTGAGTAAACACGGATAAATGTCAAACGACCTACAAATGGGTCAGTCATGATCTTGAAGGCAAGAGCTGCAAATGGCTCATCATCAGATGCTGGACGAGTTTCTTCTTCGTCTGTATCTGGGTTGATACCTTTGATTGCAGGGATATCAAGTGGGCTTGGAAGGTAATCGATAACCGCATCAAGCATCAATTGAACACCTTTGTTCTTGAAGGCAGAACCACAAAGAACTGGGAAGAATTCAACATTGATTGTTGCACGACGGATAGCTGCTTTCAATTCCTCGTTAGTGATTTCTTCACCTTCAAGGTATTTCATCATCAAATCTTCGTCAGTTTCAGCAACTGCTTCGATCAATTTTTCACGGTATTCGTTTGCTTGATCAACGTAATCTGCTGGAATATCTTCTTCAAGAATATCTGTACCAAGGTCATTAGTATAGATTTCAGCTTTCATTTTAATCAAGTCAATGATACCACGGAAATCATCTTCAGCACCAATTGGCAATTGGATTGGGTGTGCGTTTGCTTGAAGACGGTCGTGAAGTGTGCTTACTGAGTAAAGGAAGTCTGCACCGATTTTATCCATTTTGTTGGCAAATACGATACGTGGAACACCATACTCAGTTGCTTGACGCCAAACTGTTTCAGTTTGAGGTTCTACACCTGATTGTGAGTCAAGAACGGTTACGGCACCATCCAATACACGGAGTGAACGTTGTACTTCGATTGTGAAGTCCACGTGTCCTGGTGTATCGATGATGTTAACGCGGTGACCATCCCATTGTGCTGTTGTAGCGGCAGATGTGATTGTGATACCACGTTCTTGTTCTTGCTCCATCCAGTCCATTTGTGATGCACCTTCGTGAGTTTCACCGATTTTGTGGATTTTACCAGTGTAGTAAAGGATACGCTCTGTTGTAGTTGTTTTACCGGCATCGACGTGGGCCATGATACCGATATTACGAGTTTTTGCAAGTGAAAATTCGCGTGCCATTAGGTTTATTCTCCTATAAATATTTTAGTTTACTTATTTATTATAACATTATTGTCAAAAAACGGATAGGCAGGACCTACCCGTTTTTCACTAATATTTAACTGGTTTTCAAATGATAGGAATGATACTATTTGAATTCAGAGTCAGCCTATTACAAATCCATAATCTTAGCTTATGAATATATGACTGTAATTCAGCTTGAATCTTATGATTACCAGCGGAAGTGTGCAAAGGCACGGTTTGCTTCAGCCATTTTGTGAGTATCTTCACGTTTCTTAACTGATGCACCAGTGTTGTTTGCAGCATCCATGATTTCTTTTGCAAGACGATCTTTCATAGTGTGTTCACCACGCGCACGTGATGCGTTAACCAACCAACGAAGACCAAGAGTTGTACGACGTTCTGGACGAACTTCAACTGGGACTTGGTAGTTTGAACCACCGACACGACGTGCACGTACTTCAAGTACAGGCATGATGTTGTCCATAGCTGTTTCAAATACTTCAAGAGCATCGTTTCCAGTTGCTTCTTTGATTTGCTCGAAAGCATCGTATACGATTGTTGCAGCAGTACCACGTTTACCGTCAAGCATTACACGGTTGATAAGACGTGTAACGATTTTTGAATTGTACAATGGATCTGCCAATACTTCGCGTTTAGGCGCTCTATTTTTACGACTCATTTTATCTTATCTCCCTTCTTATCCTTTAGGACGTTTAGCACCGTATTTAGAACGGCTTTGTTTACGATCAGCTACACCTGCAGTATCAAGTGCACCACGGACGATGTGGTAACGTACCCCTGGAAGGTCTTTTACACGTCCACCACGGATAAGAACAACGCTGTGTTCTTGGAGGTTGTGTCCGATACCTGGGATGTAAGCAGTAACTTCGATAAGGTTGCTCAAACGTACACGAGCGAATTTACGAAGGGCTGAGTTAGGTTTCTTAGGTGTCATTGTTCCAACACGTGTTGCAACACCACGTTTTTGTGGTGAAGATACGTTAGTTTGAACTTTTTTGTGGCTGTTGTAACCAACGTTCAAAGCTGGTGATTTAGATTTAACAACTTTTGATTGACGTGGTTTACGAACCAATTGGTTAATTGTAGGCATCTACATTCTCCTGTGTTTTTTTATTTTTGGTTGATATGGCACTTGGTGACAGCCCATATCTGTGTGTACTTTTGCAACTTATGTCAGCACGTCTCTGTACACTTTTGAGAGACCAAAAGTAAAAAGTACCGTCTAGTATAATATCATTTTTCGATGGTTATTGTCAACAGTTTCTTGTTAAAAAGAAAAATTCCTAATCATCAAATTAGGAATAATATCGTAGATTAATTACTTGTCAAAAATATTACCGACTTCAACTTCTACCTTCTGTGCTTTTACATCAATGTCAGAAACAGTAAGTAATGATTTATAGTCATGGATATCACGATCGCCTTTGGCATTTTCTGCGAATACAGCTACACCTACTAACTCACTATCAAATTCTGAAAGCAAGCTAATCATACCCGTAATGGTACCACCACCTTTAAGAAAATCGTCAACAATAAGGACGCGGCTATTGGGTTTCAAACTACGTTTTGAAAGGAACATCTTTTCAATACGATCACTTGAACCACTAACGTAGTTTACCGATACAGTTGAACCTTCTGTAATTTTTAAGTCACGACGAACAATAACAAACGGAATGTTCAAGACATCTGCTACTGCATTTGCTAAAGGAACTCCTTTAGTTGCTACAGTCATAACGGCATCAATTTTTTGTCCCTTAAAGGCACTAGCAATGATACGACCAACATTTTTCAAAATAGACGGTGTACTCAATAAATCAGATAGGTAGAGATAACCACCTGGTAAGATACGATCACTCTCTGAAAGACGTTTACAAAGATCTTCAACCAGACTTCTTGCATCTTCATCAGAAATGGTCGGTGTAAACATAACACCGCCAGATGCACCAGTTACTGTTTCGATTTCTCCTATTTGACTTTCCTCAAAAGCTTTTTTAATGATAGCAACATCTTCTGAGATTGAAGACTTAGCAGCTTCATATCGCTCTGCAAAAGTATTGAGACTTGTCAATTGATAGGGATTATTAATTAGGTAGTTTGAAATCACTACCATGCGTTCACTTCGTTTTAATTTCATATGTTACCTATATTTTCTGTACTTTTTAACTATTATACCATAATACAGCAAAAAACGAACATTTTCATATAAAATGCTCGCTTAATTTCGATTTTAATCAAATTTTGGCTTGTAGAAGGAACGATTATCCATAGCAAAGAGACGATTTGTCATTTCTCCTGGTCCTACTAGGTTAAGGGCTGTCGTCATCATCATCATACTGGCATCAAGATTATCAATCATATGAATAATTTCTGCTTCCATAATACGCGGGCGAACTGGGCTACCATACTCCAGTTGTCCGTGGTGGCTGAGAATGACATGACGCAAAACAACGACATCCTCACGCGTATCGTCAATATTAAGTTCCACAAGGACCTTGGTAATTTCTTCATCAATCAAGGCAATATGACCAATTAAGTTCCCACGAACCGTATACTCAGTATTTTCAGGACCAGTAAGTTCAATAACCTTAGCTAAATCATGAAGCATAATCCCTGCAAAAAGTAGACTCTTATTGAGCTCTGGATAAATATCTCCAATGCTGTCCGCTAGGCGAACCATAGTAGCCGTATGATAGGCTAGTCCACTTTCAAAAGCATGGTGATTTGTTTTAGCAGCCGGAAAAGTGAAAAACTCTTTATTATACTTTCGATAAAGAGCACGAACAACACGCTGCCAAGTTGCTTCCTCAATCTTGAAAATCATTTGCTCTAGGTATTCGCGTACTTCAGAAGGATTTACCGGTGGTTTCTCTTTGAAATCAGCTGGATCATTTGGCTCACCAAATGTAGGCAAGCGTAAGGTTATTTGGTTTACCTGAGGAGTATTATTATAAACCTCTCGACGCCCCTCCATATGCACTACTTTACCTGCGGTAAATTCTTCGACATTATAAGGCTGGGCATCCCACAGGTTTCCTGAAATCTCTCCAGTATCATCCTGAAAAGTAAAGGCAATATAATCCTTTCCTGCTCTTGTCTTACGTACCTCTGCACGCTTAATCAGATAAAAACCTTCAAAATACTCGTCTTTTTTCATTTGATTAATCTTCATGCTTGTCCTCGTTTTCTAATCGTGGTAAATCTAACAAACTTTGTGTCGCACTGTCTTGATAGGTTTCAATTGTATCAAGAGCTCTAACAATTGCCCTACTCCTTGTGTTGAGAAGACTATCGACTGTTTTACTTGCTGTATTCAATTGTCTCTGAGCTTTAGCTAACATATCTCCAAACTTGCTAAATTCTAGTTTGACATTGCCTAAAACCTTACTAATATCATCTGCATTCTTTTGAATATTCAAAGTTCTAAATCCTACGGACAATGAATTCAAGAGTGCTGATAAAGTTGACGGCCCTGCGATAACAATATTCTCCTCGCGACGAAGGGCGTCAAAGAAGGCTGGTTGACGTACTACCTCAGCATAAAGTCCTTCCGTCGGCAAAAATAATATACCAAAATTTGTGGTTTCAGGTGGGTTAAGATACTTCTTGTTAATATCCTTGGCAAATCGCTTAATACTAGTCAATAGAGACTTACGGTGATTCTCAATTTCCTCTTTATTACCAGACTCATAAGCATCTTCCAGACGATAGTAATCTTCCAAAGGAAACTTAGAATCAATGGGAAGGTAGATATATTCGTCTTTATGGTTTCCTGGCATTTTGATTGCATATTCAACTCGTTCACTTGAACCTGATACCGTAGGAAATTCTCGTTCGTACTGATTAACAGTCAATATGTCTTCAATAATTTGTCCTAATTGAAGCTCTCCCAGAATGCCTCGTGTTTTTGTATTTGAAAGGACCTTGTTAAGACTTCCAACATCCTTGGCTACATTTTTCATTTCCCCTAAGCCCTGGTTAACTGACTCTAACTGTCTTGAAACTGTCTCAAAAGAGGCTTGTAAACGTGTTTGTAGGGTTTGCTCAAGTTTCTCTTCAACTGTCTGACGCATTTGTTCCAAACGTTTCTCATTGGAATCCTGCATATCTTTAACAGCTTTGGTTAAGCTTTGGTTTATTTGCTCAAGACGTTGGTCAGAACGGTCTCGATTATCAGACAAATTTTGATGTAAAACTTCTCGGATATCTGTCAACTGTTGATATAGTTCCATCTGCAATTGGTTCAATTGCTTTGTCGTTTCCAGTTGGTTTGTTTTAGCAAAACTTTCCAATTGAAACGAAATTTGATCTGAAAGATTATCTGCATTTTCTTCCAAACCCTTATTAATTTGTTCTTTTAACTCCATATTTCTCAAGAAAAGAACCATAAGAATCCCAAAGCTTAATAAAGTTAAAAGTGTAAGTAGATAGATCATACTAACTCCTATCTTTAGTCTGGATGACAATCACATATCCATTTGGCACAATTACTTGAATTGGACCATCAACAAATTCATTACTAGAGTAGATTTTCTTTTGAAAATAATTCATACTAGTTAATTCGTATTTTGCTCCCAAAATCGTCAGTTCTCCATCACCTTCATGTAAAAAAGAAACATATGTCATTCCAGGTTCTGGTAACAAGTTATGACTTCCTTCTGGATAATAAGTAATCTTATTTTGCTTATCCTGTAAACAGATATGCCTCATAATAGGAGCTAATTCAGGGTCACTGACCAAAAATAGATTTGATAACATATGATCAATTCTGCCACCAAAAGCACCGAAAATAGTTACTTCCGCCTCAGGATATAATTGAAATACAATTTTTAGGGCTAACTCTGTATCCGTGTCATCCTTTTCAGCTGGAGCAATCCTACACTCTTTAGCAGCCGATTGAATCATCTCTAACTCTGACCGAGATACTGAATCAAAGTCCCCGACAGCCAGATTAAGCGGCAAACCTAACTCCAACAAACGTAAGCAAGCACGATCCACCCCAACAAAATAATCAAAATCGGTAGTGAACCACTCTAGCTCACCACCGACAAATAAAGCTATTTTAGGCATCAATAGCATCACGAAGCGTTTGAACTTGGGCTGTCAAATCAGGATTTTTGAAGAGGTAAGAGCCCGCTACAAAAACATTAGCCCCCGCCTTGGCACATGCTGCAATGGTGTTGTTATCTACACCACCATCAACTTCAATATCGAATGAATAGCCACCTTTTTCGCGAAGCTCCACAACACGCTCTACTTTAGACATCATTTCTGGAATGAACGCCTGACCACCAAAACCTGGATTTACAGTCATAATAAGTACTTGATCCACTAAATCAAGTACAGGAATAAGTGCCTCGACTGGGGTTCCAGGATTAATCACAACACCTGCTTTCATACCAGCAGCTTTGATTTTCTGGAGGGCACCATGGATATGTTTAGTCGCTTCAACATGAATAGTCATGATATCTGCACCAGCTTGTGCATAGGCATCCACATAACGTTCAGGATCAACAACCATAAGGTGGCAATCAAAAACCAACTTGCTATGTTTACGCATGCTAGCGACCACATCTGCTCCCCAACTGATATTAGGGACAAATTGACCATCCATAATATCAATGTGAACATATTCCGCACCTGATGCATCAATACGAGCTAGTTCTGAAGCAAAATTAGCGTAATCAGCAGCTAGGATAGAAGGAGCAATTTTATATGACATGAGAGACCTACTTTCTTTTTACAGTTTTTTTATATGTTTCACGACGATTTTCAATTTCACTTAAAAATTGAAGGTAATTATCATAACGGACTTGCCAGATTTGGCCATCTTCAACCTCATCCTTAACAGCACAAGAAGGCTCATGGGTATGAGTACAAGAACGGAATTTACAGCCATGACTAGCTTGACGGATTTCTGGAAAAGCTTCACTCAAGTCCTCGGCATTATCCACTTCATAATCTAGAGAAGAGAATCCTGGTGTATCAGCAATCTTCCCTCCATGAACATCATAAAGACTTACAGCCCTTGTAGTATGACGTCCACGACCTAAACTGTCTGAAATCTCACCTGTTTCTAAATGTAACTGCGGAGCAATACGGTTCAACAAGGTTGATTTTCCAACACCTGTCTGTCCCATAAAAACTGTTATTTTATTAGTCAAGAGCGGCAATAGTTCTTCCAAACTGAAGACAAAATCAAAACCAATTTTTTTATACTGTTTTTGAATAGCCTTCATTTCTGAATCATCTTCAACCAAATCCATCTTAGAAATATAAATTACAGGTTTTATATTTTTATGCTCTAGTAAAACCAAAAAACGGTCCAGAAGATTACTATTGAAATCCGGTTCCTTAGCAGACATAATGACCACAGCCTGATCTATATTGACAATGGGTGGGCGCACTAAGCTATTGATTCGTTGACCAATTTTAAGGATATAGCCTTCTGAATTTTCCTCTGCTGAAAATTCGACAAAATCCCCAACGTAAGGTGTTTGTCCTTTTTTTCTAAAATTTCCTCGCGCACGCGTCTGGTATACAACACCATCATGCTCTACATAATAGAAACCTGCCAGTGCTTTGATAATTCTTCCTTGCAAGTGAACTCCTCAATCGTTTAATAGCCCTATTATACCACAAAACAACACGCTTTTCTGATCCAAAACAAACCACATTTCCATTTCCTTAAGCTCCTTGCATTTTTAGTAATTTGCAGTATAATAATCCTATCACTGCGGAGGTGGTGGAATGGCAGACACGCATGCTTCAGGCGCATGTGCTTTTTCAAGCGTGAGGGTTCAAATCCCTTTCTCCGCATAGCTAAAAATCCCACTGAAATTCAGTGGGATTTTTGAATTATAGACCTGCTTCACTCAAAGCATCTGATAAGTGTGCAAAATCAGAAATAGATAGAGCCTCTCCACGAATAGAAGGTTTTATATCAGCAATTTCCAAAGCCTGCTCAAGTTTGGTTTTCACTTCTTCAGATTTACCAAAATGATTTGTTAAATTATTCCACAATGTCTTACGACGATGGACAAAGCTAGCCTTAGCCACTCGGAAAAGGAAATCCTCATCTTTAACTTCAACCAACGGTTGTTCACGGCGCGTCATCTTCAAAATTGCTGAGTCAACATTCGGGGCTGGTACAAAGACTGTACGAGGGACAACAAATGCCACTTTAGCGGTCATATAATACTGCACAGCAATTGATAGAGAACCATAAGCCTTGCTATTAGGCTCTGCAGAAATGCGGTCAGCAACCTCTTTTTGCATCATAACAACAAATTCTGCAAAAGGAATCTTACTCTCAATCAAATGCATCAGAATTGGCGTCGTAATATAGTATGGCAAGTTAGCTACAACCTTGATTGGTAGTTCTGGATTTTTAAACTCTTTGACACGTGTCTGTAAATCCGCCTTGAGAACATCTTCATTAATCACGTTAACATTTTCATGGTCACGTAATGTATCCTCTAAAATTGGAACCAACCGATCATCAATTTCAAAAGCCATAACTTCCGCAGCATTTTCAGATAAGAATTCTGTTAATGCTCCGATACCAGGTCCAATTTCGATTACATTGACATTTTTATCGATCTCTGCCGTATCAACAATTTTTTGTAAAATATTTGTATCTGTTAAGAAGTTCTGTCCAAAAGACTTCTTAAAGGTAAAGCCATGGCGTTCAAGGACTGCCTTGGTCACGCTATAATCTGCAATTCTCATTTATTCTCTTTTCTTATTATTTTCTCGATTTTTATATTTGGACACAAAACAGGTCCAAACCCTTAATTATCCCAACCTCAATAATAAGCTACTTAGTAGCGATTTGATGTTAAAATCACTGGTAATCTAGTAATTTGACATAGCCTCTTCTAGCTCCTCTAATGTGATTCCAAACAATTCCAAACGCTTTAAAAGCTGCTTCCCATTGCAATAACCAATACGGAGCACCTCGCCCAAATATTCTCGACGCTTTCGACTATCTGCTCCCATTAGTAGCCCTAACTTCATAAGATTTGATTTACTAATATCAAACTGATTATCATCATCGTAACTACCTAAAACTCCAGATAAGGCCTTTTGAAGATCCTCAAAACTCGCATGCTCAACACCCAATGAACGACCTTTAGTCTTAGATTTTGGTGTTGCTTCCCCACGGTTTAAAAAAGCATGCTTTGCTGTCGGAACAGCTTCCATAATGATTTTACGGATACGTTCACCATTATAGTCTGGATCAGTAAAAACAATAACACCACGTAAGTCATTAAGCTTATCTATACGCTCTAGATCATCCTCATTAATAGCAGAGCCTCTAGTTTCATAGGTGTCCACCTCATAAAAACGTCTCAAATTTGCCGTATCATCCTTACCTTCTACAACGATGACTTCTTGAATCTTTATTTTATTCATCCAGACCAAAAATCCTCATCGCATTGTCATAAGTAGCCCTAGCCACTTCTTCACTCGTTAAACCACGAAGCTCAGCAATCTTGTCTACTACGTAACGTGTATAGCCTGTACGATTCTCACGACCACGTTTGGGAACAGGTGCCAAATACGGTGCATCCGTTTCAACCAGAATCTTATCTAAAGGTAACTTCTGAGCAGCTTCTTGGACATCCAAAGCCTTCTTAAAAGTTACAACACCTGAAAATGAAATCATCATTCCAAGATCAACAAATTTTTGAGCCATTTCTAGGGATCCTGAGTATGAGTGCATAATCCCCCCACGAGGACCAACACCAACTTCTTTAATAACAGCGTAAGTATCCTCAAGTGCATCACGTGTATGGACAACAAAAGGTAAATTGTGTTCCTTTGACAAAAATATTTGACGCTTAAAGACATCAATCTGAGTTTCTTTAGGATCCTCCATCCAATAATAATCCAAACCGATTTCCCCAAGTGCCACTACTTTCGGATTATCTAATTGTGATACAATCATATCCTCAATTTCCTGAGAATAGGACCCCGCTTCCGTAGGATGCCATCCAATCGTACTATATAATTGATCATATCTCTCTGATAGTGCTAAAGATTTATTTATTGTTGGTTTATCAAAACCAACAATATTCATTTTAACAACACCTAGTTCAGCTGCAAAATCTATTTCTTCTTGTTCTTTTCCTGCAAAATTATCCACATTAAGATGGGTATGCGTATCAAAAATTTCAATCATAGCTCTATTATAACAAAAACGAGCGAGCATAGCTCACTCACCTTTTCATTTTATTAAACAAAGAGTCGCATATATTCTCTCTTTGTACAACGATTCATTACAATATCCTGTCTCTTCGCTTGACGAAGAATAGTCTCAGCCTCCTCATTCTCAAGACCAATTTGACTCCAAAAAACTGTTGCATCCGTTTCAAGAAAATCATAGGCAACATCTGGTAAAAGCTCACTTCGTCTAAATACATCAACAATATCAATCGAAAATGGGATATCTTTAAGATGAGCATAAACATGCTCTCCTAGAAGCTCCTGACCTTTTAGTTTGGGATTTACTGGTATAATACGATAACCAGCAGCTTGTAGAAAATGAGCAACCTGATAAGATGCTGCCTCCTTGCGATGAGATAAACCAACAATTGCAATCGTCTTTGCAGATTTTAAATAAGATTCTATAACCTCATCACCAGGATTTTGAAATGAATAAGACATATGATTCTCCTCGTCGTTTGAATAAACTAAAAATAAAAATCCCCAAACGGGACTGTGACGATTAGTTAGCTAAGCTCGGCAACGATAGCTTTAATTTGTTCTTTTGTATGTACACCTGCTACTTGCTTAACAACCTCACCATCTTTTTTGAAGAGTAAAGTTGGAATAGACATAATTCCAAACTTCTGAGCTGTTTCTGGGTTCTCATCAACATCAATTTTAACAATCTTAAGTTCATCTTCTGAAATTTCTTCAGAAAGTTGCTCAAGAATTGGTGCTTGCATCAAGCAAGGCCCACACCAAGTTGCCCAAAAATCAATCAAAACGAGGCCTTCAGCTGTTTCTTGTTCAAATGTAGCATCTGTTACTACTTGTGTCATTTAATCATCCTCCTAGACATTATAAAACTTTTGTAGACCTATTCTATATGATTCTAAAGGCTATTGCAAGAATTTGACACATACATAAAAAATTCTTATCAAATATTAGTCATTACCTATCATAGACATCACTTGCCCACAGGCAGTCTTGGGAGTATAATAATAAAAAACTATAAAAATAGAAATGAGTAAATATGGATAAAGATGCAATGATTACCTATCTCATAGGTGAACTCAAAAAAGAAAATCTAGAATTACATGATTTGATTATCCCAGAAGAACTCGAGGAAAAACAAAAACTTCTCAGAGCACTCTTTAATACACGTAAACCAATGGCAGCATCAACACAATTCTTAACAATCCAAGACCTTTACCTACAAGTTAGAAAAGGGGAAAGAGGATTTGTACAACTCAGTTCGCTTCAGCCCATTCCACAAGATGATCGAATCTACCTCTGGAAAGGTGATATTACAAGACTCGAAGTAGATGCAATCGTAAATGCAGCTAATAAAACCTTACTTGGATGTATGAAACCACTTCATGATTGTGTAGATAACGCTATTCATACATACGCAGGAGTTCAGTTACGCCAAGCTTGTTTCGAGCTCATCTTAGAACAAGGATATGAAGAACCCGTTGGCATGGCTAAAATCACCCCAGCTTACAATCTTCCTTCTGCCTTTGTCATTCATACAGTAGGTCCAAAAATAGTAGACCAACCGACACAAATTGATGAAGATCTTTTAGCAAAAAGTTATCTTTCAGTATTAGCACTAGCTGAGAAAAATAACATTGAATCAATTGCTATACCATGTCTATCAACTGGAGATTTCAATTTCCCAAAACAAGAAGCTGCCAAAATCGCCATTCAAACAGTCAAAACCTTTATTGACGAGTCAAGTATAATAAAAAAAGTAATATTTAACGTATTTGATGATGAAAATTTAGCTATTTATAAAAAACTCCTTGCCAAATAAAAGAAGAAAATCGATTTGATTTTCTTCTTTTTTATTGCATAACTGAATGCTCTTTTAAAAGATTAAAAAATGACGAATAATCTCTTTTAAGATTGACAAAACTACCGTTCTTAGACAAGAAACTATGTTCAGAAACAGCTGTACAAACAAGGATTCCGTTTTGATTTACCATATTGTATACAAAAGTAAGTTTAGCAGATTTAACTCTTTTAACATTAGTCTCGATAGAAATTACATCTGCAAAAGTAGAAGTAGCTTTATAGTCACAGGAAATTGAAGTAACAGGAGAGATAATTCCCTCCTCTTCAATTTTTTCATAAGGCCAACCTATCTCTCTTAGAAAAAAAGTTCTCGCCTCTTCCATCCATCGAACATAATTAGAATGATGAGTAATACCCATTCGATCTGTTTCATAATACTGGACCTCGTGTTTACAAATAAACATAAGAACCTCCAAAAAGACTAAGAAATAAAATCTAAAATATCATCCTCAGAAAGAGATGAGTCACATACAACCTTAGCAGCTCCATTTTCTGAAACAAAGAGAGCAGGAACTGTAGCAATACCATATCTTTTACGTAAAGCTTGAATATCCTCTAATTCTTCACTATTTTCGCTATTAATATAGAAAATAGTAAGATTTGAATTACGTGCCACATTTGATAATTTAGGTTCAAAAAGTTGACAATATGGACAAGAAGGACGTCCAATAAATAAAATAAATTTTTCAGCTGTATCAATATTCTCCTTAGCCGAAGAAACAGAAATAGGTGTAAAAGCTGATGCAAAATTTGACATAATAATACCTCTCGAATAAAAATCTAATCATATAATATCTTAAAAACATGAAATTAACAAGAAAATAAAACAAAAAAAGCTAGACCTAGGTCTAGCAATGAGAATTATACTCCGCCAGTAGGACTCGAACCTACGACATCATGATTAACAGTCATGCGCTACTACCAACTGAGCTATGGCGGATAAACGCTAAGCGACTACCGTATCTAACAGGGGGCAACCCCCAACTACATCAGGCGTACTAGGGCTTAACTTCTGTGTTCGGCATGGGAACAGGTGTATCTCCTAGGCTATCGTCACTTAACTCTGAGTATT